>JAEOTW010000301.1 GCA_016839655.1 Promethearchaeota archaeon
AATCGCTATTCAACGATCGTACTATTTGGATTTCACCCATCGGAGTATGTATCCCCGTTTCTTTTAGTAATTCTGACTCAATATTACTATTTTTTAGGCTTTGGAAAGCCGTTGCAAGAATAGTCCCCGACTCAACCATTATTCTCGGCTTCGGAAGTTGAGTAATGGCGTCGTATTCTTCACCATCACGTCCAATTGATGTTAAACCAAGCGTTAATTTTCCTTTTGAAAAATTGATTATATGGTTTAGAGTCGTTGTTTTACTCACATTTTTTGAGAGCCCTATAATTGAAATAACTCTATATTTCTTAATTTCTGAAAATAATTTGTCTAAATCTTCCATTTTTAAACATTCAATAATCTAAATTATGTTTTTTATTTAAAGGTTTAACTGTTAGAACTAGAAAATATTAAAATTTTTTAAATTTAATATTGGATAAATGGTTAATAGAGGGTTTGAATTTATATATTTGAAATTCTTTACTTAAGATATATGAATCGCCCAAAATTTATTGTCATTACAATTAAGAGTTTGGAAGATATAGTGAAAAAAATATTCAGTGTATATGATGAAATTCAATTAGCTTATTTATATGGTTCTTATGCTAAAGGAAATCAATCGATATACAGTGATATTGATGTAGGGATTGTGTTAAATAGAGATTTTAAAGAGCCTCCTCTATATTTTGCTAAATTAAGTTCACAGATTGAAAAATCCTTTAATTACAAAATCAATATTGACCTAAAAATTTTAAATGATTCTACTCCTCGCTTTTTATTCAAACTAATAAAAGAAGGAAAAGTTCTCTATGTAAAAAGTCGCACTTTTATGCATGAATTTGAATTAAGAGTAATATTCAAATATCAAGAGATTAAACCTATGCTGGACGCTAACGATAAATTATTAATTATGGGAGTTGTAAGTGATGGAGATTGATCGCGATATAATTTTAAACCGATTTAAGAAAATGGATATATTAATTCAGAATTTAGAAGAACTTAAAAAAAAAACTCCAGAAGAATTCATATCAAATTATTTATATTACTTAAGTGCTCAACGCGCTCTGGAAACATGTATCAATATATGTATCGATATAGGAAATCACATTTTATCGATAAATAAAAACGGAGTTCCAGAAACTTATAGTGAAATCTTTGTTGAATTATCTAAAATAGGTATAATTAATAAAGAAATTGAAGAAAAATTGATAAACATGACTAAATTTAGAAATCTACTTGGTCATCTCTATATGGATATAAACAACGAAAAAATTTATGAGATTCTCCAAGAAAATCTTAGCGATTTCAAGGAGTTTAAGAAGCAGATCTACTCAAGATTTAAATCGCAATTATTAAATGAAAGCGATAGCTAATGTATAGATGTCTAATTCAATAGCTCAAGCCTTTTAGAATGCTATATTTTTGCAGTTCAATTTTTTTATTCAAATTTAAAAAAAAAAAAAATTATTCTTCAATCTTCAAGTATCTTTTAATCCAATTTGGGGGGACAAAACCAAGATAAATAAAGAAGATAGCAATAATCCCAACAATTCTAATTGTAATTATTAAAGGAGCGATATCGGGAGCACCGACATCAAGCATAGCAGATAACATAATAAGTGTAATTCCAATTGCTAAAAATCTCCCTCTCCATCGTAATTCGCTACTCCCTTTATCCTTCATTATCCTTATAGCTAAATGATAGGTTGTAATCGTTGTAATAATAAGAGAGCTTATAAATGCTATAAAGACGAAAGCGGAGTAATCGACTTCGTATGGAAAGATATCTGTCCCAATAAAAGCTACTACTGGAGCACCAGGAGCAATGAATAGGAAGTAGATAAGATACACATAGAAAATTACAACGAAGATTGAATAAAATATTAGTCCAACTTTCTTAGCTTTTTTATATAACATATCAAAGTATATGTATAGCCAAAGTAAAGTTGAAATTCCTATGGCAGCAGTTCCAATAAGTACTTTTAATTCGTACACGAATATTTCGTTTGTAAGAACCCAGTAAAAATAGTTTAATCCAATCTGATAATACCCTGCTGCTGAGAAAAGCATAAATAAGGCCAAAATGTAATACATCATTCTTTTCGTTTGAACAGCTCTTCGTAGGACAGCTATGCTTATGAATATTGTAATAATATTGTGTATAAAGCTAAGGATACCAGAAATCTGCATTTCTTGAGTTAATTCAACAAACAGCATAACTATAAAGTAGTCTAATTTAATATAAATTTATCTTTCATATCAGAAGATATTCTTACAAATACTAATTTTTAAATTGATGAACCTATATATTAGTACTAATTCGTACCATTAGATCTCGAATTATTTTTGATAAAATGAAACCTATAGGTAAAGCTGGACTTCTAATTACGAGGATTAATAGAATTGCACAAAGAATATTTACACATAAATTAAAAGAGAGTAATCTTGAAAATATGAATCCCACTCAATTTAACATTCTCTTTTCCCTCTTAGAGAAGGATCTTATCCCAATTTACGAAATAAGAAATCAACTTTCCCTAAGAAAGTCTACTTTAACAAGTGTATTAGATCAGCTTGAGAATTTAGGTAAAATTAAGAGAATTCATTCTAATGAAGATCGAAGGAATATCCTTATTAAACTGCAAGATAATAACTCTGGTAATTTTGAAGGATTTAAAGAACTTTTATTGCAAATGAACGATATTTTTTATAATGACTTTTCTCAATCAGAAGTAAAAGTGTTTGAGGAGAGTTTAAGTAAGGTATTAAATAATTTAATGAATTATGAAAAGGACATGATGTGAATTAAAATGGAAAACAACATATTAATTTCATGTGCTGCAGGGAATGTAGGATCTGAAATAGCAAAGCAACTTAAGGAAAACAATATCCCTTGTAAAGCAGCAGATGTTTTGGATGTTAAGGAGATTCTTGGGAGTGAGTTTGAAAATATTTATTTAAATTTTGAAAATATGAACTCATGTAAAGAAGCATTTACCGGGATCAAGAAGTTGTTTCTTAATCGACCTCCCCATATGGTTGAATTTGATAATACAATATTTCCTGCTCTTGACATAGCAAAAGAGAAAGGTGTTGAACACATAGTTTTTCTTTCAATGATTGGTGTGAATAAACGAGTACCTCATTATAAGATAGAAAACTATCTGAAAAACCTGGGAATTAATTATACTATATTGAGGGCGAGCTTCTTCATGCAAAATTTAAACACGATTCATGGAGAAGTCATTAAGAAGGAAAGAGATTTACTAATTCCGGCAGGAAAGGGAAAAATTAGTTTTATAGATATAAGAGATATTGCAGCAGTAGCCGTTAAAGTTCTTTCTGAACCTGGTGATAAATTTGTAAATGCGACACTGAACTTAACTGGAAGTGAAGCATTGAATTTTAATGAGGTCTCTGAGATTATGACTAAAGTCTTAGGAGAAGAGATAAAATATTCGAATCCGAAGGGCAAGGTTTTTGCTAAAGTAATGACATCGTATGGATTCCCTAAAGAAATAATTAAGGTTATGAAAATGATTTACCTTATTGTAAAGTTGGGGAAAGCCGGCGATTTACATGATGATACTGAAAAGTTACTTGGACGTAAGCCAATTAAAATGGAACAATATGTTCAAGACCATATTGCATGCTGGCGTTAAAACTTATTAAAAGAATATATCCAAATTGAGCTTGAATAACTAGTCTACGAATATATAGTTTAAGCGTAGATCTTTTAAATAAAAAAAATATAAAATAGGACAAATTATTATTTAACTAATCCCAAGAGCACGAGAGATTGTGGAGGATTACTCTCAAAAATAGGTGGTACTCTTATTTGTACTATAAAACCTTAGGTTAATTTAAATCCATCATAAAGTTTTAAAAGTACTAGGGTTGATAGTAAACTCAATTAAAAT
>JAEOTW010000302.1 GCA_016839655.1 Promethearchaeota archaeon
ATTGTCCCGGATTAGAAAAAATGTCAAACAGATTTTGTCAATTGATAAATCGTATTATAACAGATAAAGAAAAAGAAATAATCAGACCTTAAAAGAATACTTATTAATCTCTTAATTTTTTTATTTTTTAGCTATGGACAATATTTAAATTAAGATAGTTAATACAACTTTTAAAAAATACCTATTGGGAGGAAAGAATATGAGAAATAAGATTTTAGGAATTATAGTATGTTTGATGATGATGACTTCAATTTTGGCAGTAGCAAAAAATACTGATACTAAACAATTTAATAACTTAACTAAACAAATTAACATGCTTTTAATAGATGAAGATAATGTTCCTATTTGGAATGAAGGGGATAAATGGTCATATAAACTAGATACAATTTCAATTGATTTTCAAAAAGAAGATTTGTATTTTCATTTAGAAGCAAGATCAGATAGTTTAAATATCAAGGTTACTGAGGTTACTGAAGATTCATATGTGTTAAATATTTATGCACCCATTGATGGTTACTTTAGTTTTGTAACAGCTATTGAAGGTGTTGGTCCAATTAATGTTACAGGAGAATTTAAAGATACATTACAAGGCTCAACAATTGGAGGGTCAATAACTTTTAACAAGACTGATTTAGCGTTAAAACAAGCAAATATTATCATAAATGGTAGAGTTTTATTGAAATTCATTGAAATACCATATTACCCTTTTAACCTCACTCCGCCTATTCCTATTCCTTTAAAAGCTAATTTAGATATTAAACTAGGAAATTATATTCCGATAATTGATTTTCCAATAAATACCAGTAACTTTTGGGGAATACCTGCAACAAATCTTACATTGGCTGGTTCTGTAGAATCCATTTGGCTTGATATAGTAAGTGCGATCAATAATATAATAAGATATCCTGGGGTAATAGAATTTCTTGCAAGTCGTTTTGCATTTGATCCTATTATGTTAAAAGAATTCTCAGATATTTTATTTAATATTACTCCAGTGTTTGATATTGAATATTTTTTAGTTGAATATATTGGAGGAAATGTCTTTAATATCCCAGAAGTTCCACCAGTATTATCCTGTTTTAGTAGAGAAAATATAACAGTTCTTGCCGGAGAATTCAATTCATACAATATATCAGTAATGGGTGGTTTAGGAAATATATATTATGCTCCTGAAGTTGGTAACATTGTTAAAATCATTGGAAATTTTGAGGATGTTTTACCTTTCATAAGTAACATTAATGCTGAACTTAAACCTTACGCTGCACCCCGTTATAACTAAGGTTTCTGTTAAACGAATGTTACTCTTACAATATTAAGATTTAAAATTATACCATGAAATAAATAGAGTTATATATGAAATACAATTCTCAAATACTGTTTAAGATCTAAAGGAAAGAGGAGATTTATGATGGTGGAAACTAAGTCTGAAAATGTTGAAAAGATCTGGAAGATATTTTTAAGAAGACATTGGAAAATGTTGGTTTTATTTGTAGTAGCAGGTGCTATAGCAGTTGCTGGTGCAGTTTATGTCTTTTTATGGTTTGTAAAAGATGCTCAAGTAACTGGTCTTGTACCAATGACCTTGAATTTATGGACAATAGGACATATTGTTACCTTTGTGTTACATTTGATCTTCTGGTTAGTTATTTTCATAGTAATTCCGGTAATTATTACCGTAGCTGCCATATATTTCCTATGGTGGAAAAGATTACCTGATGAAGAAAGGAAGGAGTATAAGCGCAGGCATCTTTTCGGCAAACGCTCCCGCAAGACAGACGGAGGCGGAGCAATATCTCTACTTATCAATATTGTTTTCATAATCAAGGTCTATTTTGATGGAAACTGGGACAAGCCTATTGCCACTTGGAAACTTGACTATCTAGTGTACTCTTACCTTTGGGCAATGGTCTGGATATTGATCATATTTGGAATTCCAATTGCAATTGGGGCTACCTGGTGGCTTCGCCATGAAATGAAAAAGGGATCCTAGGAAATCTTTTTTCTAGCAGACTTTTATAAAACTTCAATCTTCTAAATATACAAAATTTTTTGAAATATCACAAACAAGTTTCAATCCATACTTCTCTAAAATATCTCTACCAAAAAGACTTGGGCAGTCCTTACTTGTCTCCATTATATATATTTTAGTAGGACCATATTTCACTAATTTTTTATCTGTTGTAATTGCTCTAAGCTCAGCTCCATTTATCTCCTATCTTCTTGCTTTATCCTTTAAACCACTTATGCTACCAACAGGCCTTCCTAAACTACTGAATGATAGCCCCATAGCTAAACAATCTTTTGTGGATATTCCCGTGATATCTGAACCAGTATCTACTAAAAAATTGATTTGTCGCCACATCTTTGGTCTAGTGGATTTAACACTAAATAATATAAATGGAGAATTACCTTTGAAATATCAGTTGATTCTCAAAGTTATTACTTCCTTAAAAATTAAACAACTAAAATATATTTCTCATCTGGGATGAAGTCAATTAAATAATCATTTGGATTGCCAAATTTTTCTTTAAGTATCTTAATTAAAACCTC
>JAEOTW010000303.1 GCA_016839655.1 Promethearchaeota archaeon
CAAAATCTTTTAAATTCATTAAAATCAGAAGAAATTTTTATTATTGTAGTTAAATGTTTAAATCAATTAAAAATTATTACTTATCTCATTTTCTATTAATAATGGGGATGAAAAACAAAATTTTGTAATCAAACTTAGTAGATTGTTTCACCTGTAACTCTATTTACCTTTAAATGCCGAAATTTAGCTTTATATCTGATTAGTTCTTTGCTATCTAAAATTCTCTTAACAATTTCTGGGGGAAATAAAAATTTGGCCAAATGAAATATCATTTCTTTAGTCTCGATACAATTGAACAACTTTAAACTCTCTAGAGAATAGAATAATTCGCTTATTAGATCAAAATTGGTGTCTATTGAGAAATCTAAAAGCTCCAGGTTACGATAAATCCTCGATACAATATTGTATAAAATATCATACTCTTTTAGCTTCTCAAGAGTATTATTCATATAATTACAAAATAGAACATAATAAGTAGCTTCTGATGAGACAAATCCCTCTCTGAATTGCTTTATTCCTTCAGAACTAATACGTCTCTCTATTTCTTCGATAATTGCGTTCTTTTCAGTTTCAATTTTTTTTAGTCCTAAGTGAAGAAAAATTTTGAGAATAACTACTAATTGAGATGTTTCAAGATTTTTCAAATGATTTGATTCTAGATATTCTGGCTCTATTCTTATTATTCCCTTTAATTGGTCTATACTTAGGAATAGTTTCATCAATTCAGTTGATTTAATAAAATAATATACACCATCTGTTGCTTCAATAATAGGACTTTCATATCTATCACCTGCTTCAATGCTTAAGTCTAAAAGAAACTCATTAATTTTATCAACATCTAGCTCCACTCCTAAATGCTTTGCTAAAAAGATACCACAGAAATAGATATCTGGATTTTTTAAAGTTACTAAGGGTACATCAATGAGCCATTCATCGACATTGTCTTTAATATAAGATTTTATAGAAGAAAAATCAAATTCATTCTGAAGTTCAAAAAAATGGATAATTCGATAAATTAAGTAAATTACCTGAAGTTTATATTCCGGTTCTTTAATATCTTCCAAGCTTTCAATTTTTTCTTTGTTTTCTTGAAATTTACTAATAATTCGTTTCCGAATTTGAGTGTATTTGCGCAAATTTTCTCTTTTTTTTGGATAACGTCCAAGCAAATCTTTCAGAATTCTCAATTCCATAATAAATTCTATTGGCAAGAAGCCCTCAGATTTTAACTTTAACATTAATGGTGCAATTTCATCATCAACCAAATAATCTACAATCTTTTCTAAAAAAAATTCATAAATAAATGGTGCCAGTTTCTTCTCGTAGAGTTCGAAGGGAAGTAAATTTTTTCCTTTATCAATTTCTTGTAGTCCTAGATGTGAATCTGAAAATACTCTTTCAACTTCATCCAGTGCAAAGCCTAATTCAATGAACACATCAGAAAAATATGATACAATATTTACAAGTTGTTGATATAAATCTCCTTTATCGATTGGATTATTCCCATAAGTAGCGATGATTTTTTCTTGAAAATAGTGATCTATATTATTGTAAAAAAGATCAATATCATCAAGATACAAATCTAAAATATTAAATAATCCTTGAAAAATCATTATTTGAGAGAAATAAAATCATTATTTATTTTTTATTTAGCTATCTTAATTATGGTATAAAAAAAATTAATACCTTTTCTTTTCTGATTGAATCCCAATATGAAAAAACATCTTTTAATTATCTTTCTTCTTATCCTAATGAGATACTTTGGAGATTCAGAAAAGATTATTAGAGATCTTAATTATAATATTCTATCTTAAATTACAATTTTTTATCATAAAATAATCAATATTTTACTAAAAGTGATAATATATTGGCAGGTATTATTTTTGGTACTTCTGGTATTCGTCGAGTGTTTCAAAATTATAGTGAATCAGACGTTATGTTTACTCCTCAAATGGCTTTAGATGTAGGCCTTGCATTAGGAACTTATCTAAAAAGTAAAAGTACAGTTGTCATTGGAAAAGACATTAGGACTTCTGCGTTACCAATAGAATATGCTTTAATTTCTGGACTTGTAAGTACTGGCTGTAATGTAAAAACTGTAGGGATAGTAACAACTCCTACTTTAGCAATGTCGCAAAAATATTTAAAAGCAGATTGTGGTGTTATGATTACGGCATCACATAATACACCAGAATATATCGGTCTAAAAATCTGGAACCCTTCTGGAATGGGATACATACCTGAACAAGAAGAAGAAATTGAAAGGATCTATAACGATAAAAAATTTGTGGATATCAATTGGGATGA
>JAEOTW010000304.1 GCA_016839655.1 Promethearchaeota archaeon
AACATAGATAGATTTAATATCTAATTTAATAAATTAATGAATAATTTTTAAGAAAAGGTGTTAATTTTCAAATGAGTGAAGAACAACGGTTTGGTAAAAGACAAAAATGGAGTTTTGGAATGGGAAGTTTTGCTCAGTGGTTTATAAACAGTGCATTTAATATCTATGTTTTTACATATTATTTCACAGTTGTAGGATTACATATTAATTGGTATATGCTTGCTGCAGTACTTTGGACATTATGGAATGCATTTAATGACCCCCTCATCGGCTATTTATCAGATCGTACACACACTAAATGGGGACGCAGAAAACCTTATATAATGATGGGTTTAATTCCAATGCTAATATTAGAAATTATAATTTGGCTTCCTCCGACAGGAAATGATTTTCAAACTTTTTTATATTTGCTCATTATGTTGATCTGTTATGATACATTCTATACTATGATTGCACTTCCATATGATAGCTTATTTCCCGAATTATATACAACAGTAAAAGAAAGATCTGAAGTTAATACAATTAAACAAATACTCTCTGTTGTAGGGCTACTTTTTGCTGCATTAGTTCCTGGATTAGTTCTTGCGAATGAAGAATCACGAGGAACATATTTATTAAATGGAATTATCACTTCGATAATAATCGCAATTTCCTTAATAGTATCTTTAAAATGGGGTGTAACTGAACGTAAAGAATTTAAACTTGATTACCAACATGAATTCAAATTTTTTGGTAGCTTGAAGTATACAATGAAAAACAAAGGGTTTGTACTCTATACTGCTATGTTCTTTTTATATGAATATGTATTATTGCTCCTTGCAACATTAGTTCAAATATTTGGTAGGCAAGTATTAAATATTGATGCATTCGACACTTCTTTGATAATGGGAATTATGTATATTGTTGGTGCGGTTTCTGTTGTTTTATGGAGATGGCTAGATATTAAAATTGGAAGTAAAAAGGGGTATGCTATTTCAATTGTTGCTTATTTCTTTGCCTCATTACCACTCATGTTTATAGTTGAATATGGATTAGTATTATTGATTGCTTCTTTGATGGGCATTGGATTTGGTGGGATGCTTTATTTTATCTATTTAATTATCGCAGATGTTATTGATGAAGATGAAATAAAAACAGGAGTTAGACGTGAAGGAGCATTTTTTGGAATAACAAACTTTTATATGCGACTTTCAATGATAGTTTCAATAGTGACAATTGGTGCGGTGTTTATTCAAAGTGATTGGGGAGTATATGATCCTTTAATTGATGTTACCTTTGCTCTTAGGTTTCTATTTATTGTTGTCCCAGGCATAGCATTAGGCATTACATTGATATGCTTATATTTTTACCCTTTTACAAAATCCAAGGTTGGGGAGATCAAAGAGAAATTAATTGAACTTCATAAAGAGAAAGGAGAAAAAGTAGAAGCAAATTAATAATTCTTTTTTTTTCTATTATTTTAAAAAGTTAAGTTAGAGAGATTAATACATTTATTATTATACTAATCATCTGAACCTAGTAAGTTTATATTTGTTCTAATGCTTGATCTAGATCATCTATTAAATCATCCGGATCTTCTAATCCTACTGAAAATCTGAAATGAGTGTTTGAAGTTTTCATGGCTTTGCGCTCCCATGGTGCGAGCTCTAGTCCTGTCATAATAGATGTATATTCAATAAGAGAAGTTAAATCTCCTAAAGAAACTCCAACTTTAATTAACTTTAAAAGTTCAATAAATTTATTGCTTGCTTCCACCGTTTCTAATTCAAATCCAATCATTCCACTAAAATCTTTCATTTGTTTCTTTGCGATTTCATGACCTGGATGGGATTTTAATCCAGGATATGCAACATTTACAACTTTAGGATGCTTTTCTAAAAATTGAGCCAATTTCATTGCATTTGATGAATGACGTGCCATACGTAGATTTAGAGTTTTAATTCCTCGTAAAATTAGCCATGCATTAAATGGACTCAGTACAGGACCCTGCATTTCATACCAAAATAAGCGAATATTTTGAATTTCATTTTTTGGACCAATTATAGCTCCTCCTAAACAATCTCCATGACCATTAATATATTTTGTAAGACTCTCAACAACAAGATCAGCACCTAATTCGAGAGGACACTGAAGTGCTGGAGATGCAAATGTATTATCTACAATGCATTTACCATTAACTTCATGAATTATATTTGCACAAGCTTCAATATCTATTAAATCAATAGAAGGATTTGTGGGTGATTCAAGAAAAATAAACCTGGTGTTTTCATCAATAATTTTCTTTACTTCAGATAAATCACACATATTAACTCTCTTACATTCAAATCCCATTTGAGGATATAATTTTGTGAGAAGACGGTATATATCTACATATTGATTAGTATGAATAATTCCGTTAGAAATTTCTTTGGATTTAGGTTCTAGAAACAATTTTTTAATCTTATTTGGACGAATACGTTCTACACGTTGTTGTAAAACACTTGAACAAGCGAGATGAACAGCAGCCATTCCTGATGCGACAGAGATCGAGCTTTCTCCTTTGTGTAGAGTCGCTAATTTATTATCTAGTGCGTAAACTGTAGGATTTTCTGTCCGGGAGTAATGATAATGATTTCTCATTAGTTCACTTAGAGAAGAATAAGTATATGATTTTGAAGCATAAATAGGTGTTCGTATACTATGTGATGTTTCAGGATAGGGATCTTCACCAGCACGAATCAATTGAGTATCAAATTTTAATTTATCCCATTCAATTCGGTTCTCTTTATTGATTTCTTGGAATGTTTTTTTCATTTCCGACATATTTTTCACATTATTTATTAAAGCTAATATATGTTATTTGACATCATTTTTCAATATTGGATGTTTAGATAAACTTTTTTACAGATTTTCAATTCTAGAAAGGAGAGTTACTATTAATTAAAATTGAGTGAAAAATGAAAATGGAAGAAAAAATAAAAGAATTAGTCATAGAGTGGGATGAAGATGGATTAAAAGAATTATGTCGTAGCATTCTTGAAAGTAATGAAGCTACACCAGCAGAATTATTGAAAATTATTGGGAAAGTGATGCAGTTTATAGGCAAACAGTTTGAAGATGAGGAAATTTTTCTTCCAGAATTAGTTGGCTCAGCAAATGTTGTAAAAAATATAATTGATGAGATTTTAGACCCCGCGATTAGGCAATCAGGTGGAACTAAAGAAACCCTAGGAAAGGTAGTAATAGGGACTGTTGAAGGAGATGTTCATAGCATAGGAAAAGATCTTGTTGGAAGCTTTCTTTTTTCTAACGGATTTGAGGTATTTAATTTGGGAGAAGAAGTTGCAGCCTCCGTATTTGTAGATAAAGCAGAGGAAGTTGGAGCCCAAATTATTGGTCTGTCATCTTTATTAACAATGTCAATGGGATTTCAGCGAGAGGTTATAAAAGAGCTTAATAAGAGAAATTTAAGGGATAAATATAAAGTAATTATTGGAGGGTCTCCGACCTCCATTGAGTATGCTAATGAAATTGGTGCTGATGGATGGGCTGATGATGCTATTGAATCAGTTAAACTAGTAAAAAAATTACTAAGAGTTAATAATTAGGAGATGATTATCAAATGAAATTAAAAAGAATTGAAGTTCTCTCAAGTGATGAAATACAAGCTATAAATTCTTCTACTTTAACAATCCTCACAAAAATGGGAATTAAAATAGATTCACCTTCTGCTAGAACTTTATTAAAGAAAAATGGAGCAGAAGTTGATGATAATAGTCTTTATATCAAATTCCCAGAGGCCTTAATTAAGGAAAAATTAAGAGAAGTCCCAGATTCCTTTAAATTGCATGGACCAGATGGTAAATTTAATTTTGAGGTGAATACCACTTCCACTCAATTTGCTACAATTGGAACACCAGTAAAAATTTATGACCCAAGTAATAAGAATGGTGTCCGAAAAACTGTTTTGGCAGATACAATCAAGCAGATTAGGATTGTTGATTCTTTAAAAAACATAAATTGCTCTCACATTGATGTCTGGCCTAATGATATTAATTATCTCGCCCTTCACGCGCATTGTATTTATCAATGGGTTCATAATACTCGAAAACCCTATGGTCTTGGATGCTTAGGGAGAGTAGCAAGCCAAGATATGATGAATATGGCGTCTATCATAGTTGGAAGTGAGGAGGAACTCATTAAAAATGCTCGCTTTGTAGGATTCATGAACCCCACAAGTCCTTTGCATCTCCCTCAATTGATGACAAATGGTCTTGAAATTTTTGCTAAATATAAGCAACCAACAATTATCGCCCCAGAAGCATTAGCGGGATCAACAGCACCCGTGACTTTAGCTGGTCTGATAACTCAAATCAATGCAGAAATCATTGGAGGAATAGTATTAGCCCAACTATATAAGTCTGGAGCTCCTGTATTTTTTGGCACAGTTTCTACCATTACAGATATGAAATCTGGGAATGCTGCATTAGGTTCAATTGAAACAGGACTTATTACGACTGCAATTGCTCAAATGGCTCGATATTATAACATACCTTCAAGAGGACCCGGTGGTATTACAGATTCAAAAGTACTCGATGTCCAATGTGGTTTTGAAAGATTACAAACATTATTAGTTGCTGCTCAGGCAGGAATAAATTATATCACTTGTGCTGGTACGTATGAGGAAACATTGGTAGAAGCTCTAGAACTCCTTGTAATTGATGATGAGTTAGCAGATATTGTAAAACGTTTACTTAGAGGGGTTAATGTTAATGAAGAAACAATTGGGTTAGATGTTATAGAAAAAGTAGCGTTAAATCCAAAAAAGGGTGTAAATTACTTAGGTGAGTCTCATACTCGTAAGTTCATGAGAGATGAACTATTTATGCCTTCTCTAATTGATAGAAATAGACGTTCTACATGGCGTAAAAAAGGATCAAAAGACATAATTGCAAGAGCTGGAATGAAAGTAGAACAAATTCTCCAGTCATTTAATCCTCCGCAAGTTGATAACGAAATTGAAACCAAACTTTTGAATTATATAAAAGAAGTTGAAAGTAGAACTTTAGAATATTATAAAAAAGCAGAAGGGATATCAGCAGGAACGGTATCTCTCCCAGGTACAGAAATAAATGTTAAAGACTAATAGATTTATTTCATTTTTTCTTTAACTTTCTGAAGGATTTCTATTATATTTACCCTTAACATGAGATATACTGTAATTACAGTGAAATATAAAGTTACTATACTGAATATCCAATTTTCTCCTCCCAGAAACATACAAATGTTGAGGATATTATATGCAAAAATAAGCATTAATCCAATTTTTCCGAACCAAACCCAAAAGATTGTCTTTTTTACATCATATTTTATTAAACCCAAGGGAACTGTTATCATATCATCATTTAACGGGGTAACTCCAAAAAGATAAATGAGAAATGGAGCAATTTTTGGGTGATCCACCAAATATTGTTGATATTTTTTTAGATTTTCAGTTCTATCTGCAGAAATTACTTCTGACGCACCTCTTCCCACTAAATATCCTCCCATTTCTCCTACCAGACATCCTAAGGAGGCTATAAATCCAACTAATAATGGAATAAAAACATTCAATTCTCGAAAAGGTTGAGCACTAAAACATACTACAAAAGTATATGGAGTTGGAACTGGAAGTAGGTTTCCTATCAGACAGACAAAAAAAGTAATAAGAAGCCCAGAGCTTAAATCTTGGAATTGAGGATATCTTGAAATATTTTCTATTGCTTCTCTATGAGAAGAATTTACTAAAAGATCCAACGATATAATTGTTAAAAGTATAAGTATAATTATAAAGACAACGTCGATCTTTTTCAGTTTCAATTTAAATTACCTTTTTTTTTGTGATTTAGGTAAAGGATTCAGAATTATATAGTTAATGATTTAGAAGTATTTTAAGACATTGAAAGTGCTATAAAAAGAATTGAGATTATAATACTAATAAAAAGTACAGTAATAAGTATTAAGCCATAAGTCTTCCTTTTCTTTTGTCTCTTTGTTATTGTGGTTTTATTCTTTGGGGATGGCCTGCGTCTAACATGAGACATTGTATCAAATTTAATAGTGATGATTTTAGATTTAATTATCTTTTTTATCAGATTTTTGTAGAAGTTCAGTTAATACAACATTATTATATGAGAAAAGCATCCTTGGGATATAATTTTCAGCTAAATATGGTCCATCGTCAATTTCTTCTTTTAATGGGAAGAGCTTTTTTTCTTTTATTACTGACCCTAAATAATTTCTATCATATTCTCTATAGCCAAATACTTTATTTTTAACTATGACTATTTTTCTTTC
>JAEOTW010000305.1 GCA_016839655.1 Promethearchaeota archaeon
CCACATAGTAAGGTACCACCTTTTTCTAAAGCATCGTCTATCAGTCCTTGAACATAATCGCATTGTTTTGAGCTAATGAGTGGTCCGATAGTGGCATTATTTTCGGGATTCCCGATGGACAAATTCAGTATTTTCTTTTTTACTAATTCTATTAATTTATCAGCAATTCCGGGCATTGGAAGAACCCTTTTCACGGCAGTGCATCTTTGTCCACTATATGAAAACGCCCCTGAAACAATTGCATCTGATGTGATTTCCAAATTTGCATCATTTAGTACTATAGCAGCATCCTTTCCACCCAATTCTAATAATAATGGTTTCATTCCAACAATACTCGCAAGGTGTTTACCAGTTTCAGAAGAACCGGTGAAACTGACCATGCTAATTAGAGGGTGTTGTACTAAATAGTCTCCGATTTCAGATCCCTTTCCGGTGATTATATTAAAAACACCTGGAGGAACTCCCGCTTTTTCTAAAATCAATCCATAGAATAGGGGACTGATAGCTCCTTGGGAAGGAGGTTTGACAACAACAGTATTACCTGCCATTAATGCTGGAGCAATTTTAGATCCTGTAAGATTAAAAGGATAATTAAAGGGACCAATGCATAGAACAACTCCTAAAGGAACTCTATACGTCATTGACATCTTATCTTTAGTAAAACCTTTGAATGCGTCACCGTAAATTGCTTCTCCTTCTTGTTGTAATCCTGCTTCAGCTGTGGCTTCAAATAACTCAGCAGTTCGATTTATTTCTGAAATGGCACTTTTTAGGGGTTTACCGATTTCTTTCATCATAGTATACCCTAAGGGATTAGCCCATTCCCTCATTAAAGTAGCTGCTGTTCTTAAAATATCTGAACGTTCTCTCTGAGTTTTTTCTTCCCAACATTCCAGATTTTCTTTTGCAACGTTTATAGCCTGATTAGCTTCTTCAATGGAACATGCTTGTACAGTTCCTACTAACTCATGATTATAAGGATTTTTAATAATTATTGTTTTCCCTGAAGATGACTTTTTCCAAGTTCCAGATATATAATATTTAAAATCTAAACCATCCCTCATTATGAAGGAATCAGGAATTTTTTCGATTTCTTCTATCATAGTTCATTCTTAATCTTATTGATTTATTTTCTATAAAAAAGTGTTATAGGATTTATCATAACATTATCATTAATAAATATATTAAAAAAATTTTTTAAAAACCTACAATAAGAGCGTAGATTATACATTTTAATGATTTTTATATACCATTACACATCATCAGTTAAAGCATTGAATTTATGTTCTAGGGTATCTAACCTATCAAGGATTAACGTCAGCATTGGATCCTAGTAAGATTGTGCACTATAACGTCGAATGATGTTTTAACTAACTTTTTATTTTATAAATTAAAGGTTCATTAATCCATTAATATATAAGTAGAAATTATTTAAGATGATTAGTCTAGGTAACAATTATATTGTAATTTCTTATGAGACTGTATTTATTTTCAATTTTGTAAAACTACATAGCTAACATTTGCGATTATGTCTGAAGAAGATAATATTACCACGAAATTGGAAGCTGTTTTAAAAAGGATATTAGCAAGTAATCGAGAGATAACCCTTGGAATAATCACTACCATTGAAGGCCTGCCTATTCTCTCGATATTGCCCCGAGGATATAATGAGACGAGACTCTCTGCGATGGTAGCTACTCTACTTTCTTTATCCGAACGTTCTGTAGTAGATATGGAAATAGGAGTTTTTAAACAGATATTTATCAAAGGAATTGATGGTTATCTATTAATATTTGATGCAGAGTCAGCAGTACTCGCCGTTTCAACAACAGAGAAAGCGAAATTGGGGCTGGTTTTTCTTGAGTGTGAGCGAGCTTCGCAAGATATCTCAAAAATTCTAAAAAATGAAAAATAGAGAATATCAGATTTAGTTGTCCTAATTCTACCTGTTAGATTTACCAATAACAAGAAAATTCTACCGGTATAGTTGAATGTTAAATATAAATTTTTAGAGGAAAATCAATTGAATTGTCCGTTATGTTATTCTAATATAGTTAGAATAAATAAAAAAAAAGGAATTTTTCTTAAATCTTGCAGATTTAATTATTACTTTTCCTTTTCTGTTTAATTATAAGATAGATGTGAGCAGATGCAGCGGCAATGAAAGCTATCAGGAACAAAATTATTGGTATCCAAAGAAATTCTAATCTAAGGAAATACGTAAGTTCTCGACCAAAACCGAAAGGTTGAGGGATGTACATAAAAACAATTAATACGAAGTAAGCAACAACTATCGACCACCGTAGCCAGTTTTTTAATCCTAAGCCATGAATGTATGTAAAGACGAGCATTGCAAGAAATCCGAGTAGAAACATTGGCCACATGGGAGGATCAGAGCCAAAATCAAGCCATTGAGCAATCGCCACTATAGTTGCATGAATAACAACGTAAGATTCAACCAATAATACCCACCCTTTATTTAAATGGATGCGGGTATAAGCTAAGGCCATTTGAGTAAATAAAAGCCCCATGAAGAAAAAGCCACTGAGTAAGGCAGGAGAAGAGTCCATAGGATGAAACCAAAACGTATAAACTAATGCCCAGCTGAAAATAAATTGGTGACTGGTCATGAAAGTCTTTGCAACCTCAGGTCTCATTAATTTATTCTCCTTTTTTCCAAAAAACAATCCACGTTTAGGGTTTTGCATAACTAAGAGTATCGATAGCATGACAATTACACTCCCTTGACTCGTCCAGATAGGTACATCCTGAGCAAGGCCATCATACCAAATATGCGTTTGAAGCAGATGGAGTAGTGTAAATCCTATTAGGATAATTGTCATTAAAGTCAAATATGTAATTAATTTTTTCTGGTCAAGTCTTTTGGCACGATAATTCTGAAGTGCCCATATTATTACAATCCAAACGGATAATTGATGTACTCCATAAAATGTCCAAGTGATAACCATTGTAAGTACGTTACGTACGTTTAATTTCCAATAATAATCTGCTGGACCTGTATCGGGATTCAAAGGAGGGAAATTAATTCGTAAAAGTGGTTCTAAGGCGAAGATAAGAATTACTTCCACTACTGTGAATAGCATTAATCCTATCCACACTTTAAATGCTAAAGTTTTAAATATTGAGCTTTTATTAGCTGGTATCGTTTCTAGTGCAGTATCACTATTTTCAATATGCATAGGAGATTTTATAATAAATTCCATAAAAATATTCTTCTCATAATCTATAAATCATATAGAAAAGCTTCTTGAGACTCTGTTTTATTTTTTGAAAAATTAACTAAGCTAATTTTAGAAATACTTCTTAAAAATCAGATTACAATTTATTTAAATACCATCGTTTAATATCTTTGCTTATAATTTATAAAAAAGGATGTGAGAATTTTTGAGAAAGATGCCAAAAATAATAATTATTGTACTTTCTTTAGTGATTGGTGGGGGTATTGGTGTATTTTTCATTGTTGGTTTTGCAATGTCAAGTACAATTGAGGAATCTTTCACCTTCCTATATCAAGATGTTCCCTCATCAATAGAAGAATTAAATCTAGATGTCGGTATCGGTGCAATAGATATTAGATATAACACATCAAATACTCCTTATATTGCCAAAATAGATGTAGATATGAGGATATCTGGATTATTCATGTCAAATATGGGCTATGCTGATTTTTTTGGGCCAACCACAAGTTGGTGGCAAAATGGAACTTTTCCACCAATTTTATTTAGGTTACAGCAACTCCCTCATGTTTGGCTTAATCCTGCGTCATGGTTTAAGTTAGCTAATATTGAAATAAACGTTACCCTAAGAACAGATGTTGCGTATGATCTTAATGCAGATACAGGTACTGGCTCAATTAGATTAGTTACTGCTAATAATGCGATTTTGGATGATGTTGATCTCAATTCTGGTACTGGAAGTATTTACTTGAGTACTGCAGAGAATACTACTATCCAAGATACTTTGAATTTGGATGCTGGAACTGGCAGTATATCCCTATATGGCAAACGTACTAATTTTACAAATGGTTTATTACTTGACACTGGTACAGGTTCAATAATCGCAAATCTCAGTAATAGTATCATCGGAGGTAATGTCGGTTTATCTTCAGGTACAGGCAGTATAGATTTCAGAATATATCATAATGAATATACTCAAAACTGTAATTGGGCAATATCTGCTGGGACAGGTGGAATATTTATTGGAATAAACCAACATGGTCTTATGGGAGCAAATGTCACAGGAAATATTCATGCTGGAACTGGGACTATCAATCTGCAATATATAGATACAAGTTCTGGTGTGGGTGCTAGTTTTTTTGGAACCACAGGAACCGGTAGTTTTAATCCAGTAAATACCTTAGGATTTATCCCAAGTTCTAATCCATTTAATTCACTTGATTTCCCAACGACATACAATTATGATTTTAATTTAGATACGGGTACCGGAAATATTAATGTTGATGGTTCTAGTAGTTAAATCCCTTTTTTTTTATTATTTAATAATTTAAAATTAAGTTTAAATTTCATTTATTGATTTTTGTAACTATTAGAAATTTCCCGTATTTCATACGACAAAAAGGAATAAAATCGACAAATTTATCAATAACCTAATATTCCATTAATTACAGCCAAGAAAATGAGAATTTGGGTAAATTTTTGAAAAAGATTTAAATATTAATGTTATTATATGTAGCTATGCATTGTTTTAAAGCAAAAATAGAAAACTTACTTTTTTCTTAGGAAAGGCGTTTTGGGTTGTTGGTAATAGAGGTATTATATTCTTTGGTTACAAATTAGGAATATTATAGGAGATTAAATAGAATTAACATGTATGATGCAATTTTTAAGGTTGTTATTTTCGGAGATGCGGGTTGTGGTAAGACTACATTAAGAAAGAGATTTATGACTAACAAGTATGTAGCAAACTCACAGCACACCATCGGCGTTGATTTTGAAACTAAACATATAGAAGTAGATGAAAAAAAAGTTAAACTGTTAATATGGGATTTTGCTGGTGAAGAACGATTTCGATTTATGTTTCCTTCATACATATATGGTGCCATGGGGGGGATTTTAATGTATGATATTACAAATTACTCTTCCTTTTCACATATTTCCGAGTGGCTATCTGTAATAAATGGAACGAAAGAGAAATTTCCAATTATTTTACTTGGAGGTAAATCAGATCTAGACGAATTTAGAGAAATCTCATGGAAAGAGGGAATTAGGACCGCTAAAATGATGGATTTGAAATATTTTAATGAATGTTCCAGTAAAACAGGCGAATATGTTCAAGAATCATTTGCTAATTTAACAAGATTAATGGTAAATAGAATGATAATGCTGAACACAGAAAACCAAAGTAGTAGAGAAAATCTAATCGAAACAGTAGAAAACAAATTTTGTTGAAAAATCACTAAAAATTCTATTAAAAAAAAAGCAGAATGAATATTCTTATTGATAATTTCTTCTTTCTCTTTAGATTAAAAATCAAAATTTCATATTTAAATACTCAATTTAATTTGTCTCAATGTAAATAAACAATAAATATATGTAACTGAAGATTATTGCAGCTATGTAACTATATTTCTAATGAATCTAAAGGGCTAAGAGAATGTTGGAAAGAAAAAAATTAATTTCTGTTATCATTATTGTGTTGGCTTTAGTAGGATTTTCTCCTTTAATTTATTTCCTAATTCTTCCAGAGACACACCCAGAACCTGTATTCAAAGGAGGTATCTTAACACAAGAAGAAACTTGGTCTGGAACTATTTTTGTGAATGAGAGTGTTGTAGTACCTACCAATATCACTTTAACAATATTACCAGGGACGCAAATCTTGTGTAAACCAAACCGAGATTATAAAAATACAAATACAATAGGTTTCATGATAAGTGGAGGGACAATAAAAGCAATCGGAACCCCCAATCAACAAATCTGGTTTACTTCTGATGCTGAAATCCCTATTAATGGAGACTGGGGTGGTATAGAATTATATAATACAAATACTTCAATATTCAAGTACGTAATCGTGGAATATGCGATATTAGGAATAGCCCAGTTTTATTCTAGAGTAAATATTAGCTATTCTATCGTACGATGGATTAATCTAGAGGGAATTTATATGGAACACTCAACCCCTTTGATTGAATATAATTTATTATACCAAAACGGTTATCATGAAATATCGATGGAACAGTTTAATTATGATGTAATAGTTCGAAATAATATTTTTGCGGGAGGACATGTGCCCTTTATCACCCTTGATACAAATGTAACTCTTATAGGAAATTATTTTTATAATTACAATACAACTGATGCTTTTGCAATACATGTTGGGGGCTTATCTAATGCAACGATTATTGGCAATAAATTCGAGGGATTCACCAATGAGACATTTTTTACAAAATTGGTGGAGACTGCTTCTATAGTAAGTAGCAACAATGATTTTGGCAATGGAACTGTTCCCATCCCGGAACTTAATTTTGCAGATCTTAAACACTCTGATTTAGGATACACACCCGCAGACCCCGAAGATTTATACCATTATGTATATCCATCAGATGATGAAACTCGAAGAGTACTAAATAGGACAGGGAAAGGATTAGGATTTGGATGGACATTGGAGTTTGCTTATGGATATATTTGGAAAATGGAGACAGGTAATCTCATTAAAATAGATCCTGTATTAGGAAATTATACTAAATATCCGGTTAATGCTACTGACTTATTAGGCCCAAGAGGTTTATGTTTTGATGGAGAGTTTTTTTGGGTTCAAGATCAGTCTCAACTTAATATTGTAAAATTCAAATTCAACGGAACTGATGTTATTGTTAACATTTCTTTCACCATCCCGGAAAGCGAAAAAGGTGGTCGTAGTGGTTTAGCAACTGATGGAACTTATCTTTACATTGCAAATATGGAAGGTACTAGTTTATATGAATTGTATAAAAATGGTACAATCCGTCAAACGATCCCTATAGGAATAATTGACCTTGTAGGTCCTTTCACTTGGAATGGTACCCACTTTTGGTCGAGTAGGGGCAATAGACTTATAGCTTGGACAAAGGAAGGAAATATCATTGGACAAATATATGATGTAGCAGCGGGTTGTACTGGGTTATCTTGGGATGGAACTAATCTATGGGGTCTTTATAAAACATGTGAACTATGGGATGATAATAAAATTTTTCAAATCGAAGTGATAGATGAAAAAATAATCTAATATCTGTATTTTTTATTTAACAAATTTATATAAGACTTATAACATTACAAATGTCATACACTTTACCTTTGAGATTATTATATATGAGCAACAAAGAAGAATTAAACGTAACATCACATTCGATGGAAAATTTTAAAGAATTCAAAGAATTAGAGGAACCAACAATACCTAATTGTGAGGCTTGTGGTAAAAGCATTAGAAGTACTAAGTGGAATAAGCAGTATCACCATATTAACATCAGTCAAGAACCAAAAGAAAGATTTTTTTGTTCCCGTCAATGTAAATTAAGATGGATTTTTGATAATTTCTGATTTTATTTTGTTGATATTATGTGACATTTAAAGGGATTGAAGGTCTTAAGTATAAGAAAAAATTGATATAAAATATTAAGAAAAGGAAATCCCAATGTATTTATGACCTCAATTATTTAATTTAATGATGAAGACAAAAATGGAAAAAGACGACGATGAGTCGTGCCAATCTACTCAAAATCCCAGCGAGTGGAAGGGAAGAACAATAGAAATTGATGATGCTGGGACTGGAGATCTTGTCGGAGATGCCTTTATTGGCTTCCGGGATACGAAAACTGGAGAGATATTATTTCAATCAGTTCCCGTTGGGCTCTATAACAAGGATAATAAAGACGAGGATCTTCCGAATAAACATATTGTGAAGGTTGTAATCAATACTCTTAGAAAACTTAATCACGGTAAGGGAGATAGAATACTTCTATGCAGAGGTAATTGTTTCGATCTTCTTAGGGAATATTTCAATGAGAATGATATTTACTATGAACCTGCTATTATTGAAGGAAAACTCCAAGATGCCGTGGAAGGTAGATTTATTTATCACCTTCGAAAATTAGGAGTAAATTCTAGGAATCTTACTAAGGAATCTGGTATACAAAGATATTTTATCTTATTCAATTGGGTGTGCCGAGATTTTCCAAATCGGGAACGTTTTGTTAAGACAGGTTTCCCTTCATGGAATAAGAAATGGAGAAAAATTGCTATAAGACGATTTCAGAATTTGAAGAAAAGTAAAAGTCGTGAGAGAGAAGAAATCAAGCGAAGAGCAGATAAAATATATGAGCTTATGTTTGAGAAACCTATCTCTGTAGGTAAGATTACCTCTAAGAAGCAATAAATTATACAAACTTCATGATTTTTTTTAATTTCAATAAATTATATTTTACTCTTTCAGTTCTTTTTAGATCAAGAATTGCTTAGTAAATAAATCCATAGATTAGTTTATGCGGGTAATTTTCTCATAGCAATAAGAGGAAATCAATTAAAATAAAAAAAATCAATTAAATTTATATTTGCTAATTAAAATTAGGAGCATAGTAAAGATAAGAGGGAATTATACTATTGAATAATCATAATAAAGAAAAAAGAAATCCACTATTACAAGTCGCTTTAGATGTTGAAAGTATAGATGATGCTCTATCTATATCGAAATTGGTAGCTCCATTCGTGGATATACTAGAAGCAGGAACACCTTTAATAAAGTCTGAAGGCGTGAGAGCCATAAAAGCCTTAAAGGATGCACATCCTGATAAGTTGATCTGTGCAGATTTAAAAACGGCAGATGCGGGATATCTCGAAGTTAAGATGGCAGCCAAAGCGAAAGCTGATATTGTAACCATCCTAGCTGACGCTTATGATAATACTATCAAGGGAGCATTGAGTGCATCACATGAATTTCATGTAAAAATTATAGCTGACCTTATAATGTCTCGAAAACCCTCTAAAAGATTGGCAGAAATTGTTAATCTGGATTATAAAGATACAAAATTACACTATGCGCTAGTACATAGTGGTTTAGATATTCAAGCGTCAAGGCGGGCTCCATTATCTGAATTGGAATCCATAATACAAGTACAAAACCATCCAAAATTGGCAATAGCAGGGGGGATTCGGGAAGAAGATATATCTAAATTATTAACTTATCCCCTCGATATTATAATTGTTGGTGGGGGAATTACCCGTATGAAAAATCCAAGAAAGGCTGCTGAAAGAATTAGTACGGCAATTAATAGATAACAAAATCTTACTAATTATTTAGTTTATTATTATTTGTTTTTATATTTCTTAATAGGTAATTTTTTGGAATTGATCATTCTATCACCCGTGAAAATTGACTTCTTTTATTTTTGGTGGTTAAACCGAATACATTTTTACCTAAATGCGATTTTGGTTTGAAATTTCTCTAAGAAGCATCTTTAATAATAGCTAATTATTTTATTATTTATTACTTCCTCAATGATTTGGGGTGCTTTCCTCATATCTGTTATAATATATTGATATTGAGGTTCATATTTTCCCGTTAAACATGCCTGAACTACATTAGCACCAATTTTTTCAGCAATATTTAAATAATATGGCTTATCCTCAACAAAAATTCCCTGATTTGGATTAATACGTAAATCTTTAAAGATGGCTTTATAGAAACAATCATCAACTTTAAGAACGTTAATTAAATCTGGACCATACAGCTTTTTAAAGAATTTTTTAATTCCCATGGCTTCATAATAAAAACTTAATTCAATCGATTCTGTTCCAGATGCTAAATATAAATTGTAACCTTTATGATACAAATCTTCAATCGCTTCTGAGACTCCAGGAAATGCGGCTTTTACTTGGGAAGCTACGTACTCAGATGCATCATAATATATTTTTTTATACAACTTTTTTTCAGGGCGTTTTATTCTTACAAAATCGAACATCTCATTAATCCATTTTTCAATGAACCATTCTATGAACATTTTAAAGGTTTTATTTCTATTCTCATACAACAACTTTGGAACTCCATCTCCACCAAAATCTTTAGTTAACTCTAAATTTGCAGTCCCCCATAATTTAGGCTCACCACCGAATATAGGTGAAAAGTATTCACCAATTAATTGTTGCCATTGTCTTCCTCGGATTATGTTGTCGTTTAGGGTATTGCCATCATCAAAAAAGATATAAATTTCAGAATTATTTATAGGCATGATAATGTACGGCAAATTAGAGAGCTAATAATAACGACAGTTGAAAACTGATCATATAGCAAAATTTTAAAAACTTACTATTATCTGATTTTGCGGAAAACCTAAAATTAAAAATTGATTGTGAGTTTTATTTTTAAACACACTTCTAAGGCAGAATTATGAAGTTATTATATGTTACAGATATACACGGGATTGAATGGAAACATAATAAAATCTTCGAGATTGCCAATTCTTCAGAAATTGATGTCGTAATCAATGGTGGAGATATGCTTCCGTTTAAAGGAAACTTATTACATCAAGATAAATTTATTACAGGTTTTTTAAATGACCATTTTTCGAGATTTGAATCAGCAGGGATATATTTTTTAGGTTTATTAGGAAATGACGATTTAGGGATATTCGATGACTTATTTCAGAAAACATGTGACAAATTTTCCCATGTAGTAAATATAGCCCAAACAAAATATCAAATTCAAGGGAGTAATTATGAGTTTATCGGAATGAATTGGGTAAGCGATTTACCTTTTGGATTAAAAGATAGGGCACGCAAAGATACTAAAGATTTCGAGCATCCAAAACAAATTGGAAAGCAATACCTTTCTACACCAAATGGATTCAAAAGGCTTGAAGATTGGCTCTCATATGCAAACACACTTCCAACAATTGAAGATGAGCTTATATCTTTAGTAAAGCCTTCTGATATGAGCAATACAATTTATATTTTTCATAATCCACCTGCTAATTTGGAGTTAGATGTCACCCATGACGGTAAAAGGGTGGGGTCAATAGCAGAATATAATTTTCTTAAAGAAAATCAACCAAAACTCTCACTTCATGGACATATTCATGAGTCTCCTTTAGTGTCTAATAATTGGTCTTCAGAATTAGGTAAAACAATATGTATTCAACCAGGACAATCACATCAAAATGAAGAATTTTTATTTTATGTTATAATTGATTTAGAAACGATGGATATTGAAAGATTCACTGCACATAATCACTGAGACTTACAAAATATTAACCTTATATAATTAATTTTAGATATAGATTTAATCATAATCTTTTATAACAGATGTAAAATATAATTCATTTAGAAATTGGGAGGGCTTTAAATGGAAGAAACATCGAACTTGATTACACTGACAATATTAGGAGGGATTGATGAAGTAGGGGGAAATACAGTTTTATTGGAAGACAATGGTTACAATGTAAAGATCTTCATAGATTTTGGTATTAAAATTGGAAAATATTTGGATTATTATGAGCGTGGTCAACATCCTTCAACTATTAAAGAATTAATTCAACTTAATTTGTTGCCTTCAGAAGAAAATATTTCTATTCATAACTTATACTTAAGAGATTTGAAAAAAGGAAAAGTCAATGACACACCTCCTTCAAATTTGGATGGAATTCTAATATCTCACCCTCATAAAGATCACTATTTTGGATTATCTTTTGTCAATCGGACAATTCCTATATATACTGGTGTAGTAACAAAAAGAATAATTCGTGCGTTTTGTAAATCAGGTGAAGATGTAACTGATAATAATTTCAATAATTTAAATTGGCACACATTTCGAACAGGAGATATTTTGGATATAAAAGGATTGAAAATTACTCCATTTCATGTTGACCATTCTGTTCCTGCTGCATATGGATTTATTATATACACCTCAGTAGGTCCTCTTGTGTATACAGGTGATTTTAGAAGGCATGGTCCTTTATCAAAAATGACAGAAGAATTCCTAGACGAGATTAAAACACATAATACTGTTTTAAATAAATATGAACTAGATCAAAAGCAAAAAAACCTAATTTCAGAAGGAGTAAGAGTGCTTATATGTGAAGGAACTAAAATTAATAAAGGAATTGTTGAATCAGAGCAATCTGTCGAGGCAAATTTAGAAAAAATATTCAAGAACAATCCGTTTGATTTTATATTAGCTAAGTATGATCGGATTGATTGGGATAGGTTTAGAACATTCGCCAATATGGCAAAAAGATATGATTGGAAATATCTTATAACTGAAATGGATGCATACTTCTATTATCTATTGAATAAAAAAGCAATTTATGAAACAATGAAACAACCAAATATTCTAAAGGATAATCATATATTTATATTGAAGAGAGGTTCAGTAAGACATAAATGGCAACAAAAGATTAGACAGATTATATATAAGAGAGGTTTAGAAGATAGGTTTCTTGAATATCACGACATCAAGAGTTTGAAAGAGAAATTTCTTATATATATAACACATTTGCCCAATATTTTAATGAATAACTTAGATTTTAGTAAAAGAGGTTTATTTATATCTTCCAGCATTGATCCCTATGCGGAAGAATTTTTTGATAATACAAATACAATAAGAAAGATTTTAGAGCCTTATGGAATTCCATCCTACCGAGTTCATGCTTCGGGACATTCAACACCTCATGATATTATAAATTTTATTGATGTGATTAAGCCTAAAGTTTTAATTCCAATTCATACAGAACATCCCAAGTTTTTTCAGAAATTATTTCAGAATTCTGAGATTAAAGTAATTCTACCAACAAAGAGCGAACTAATTAAACTATAAATTAATATAGCCAAGATACTGAAATTCTTAACGGTCTAATAAATGTAAAATTAAGTACTGAAATATTTATAATTATTATTTGATATCACAATTCTCAGACAGTATGAGAATTAATAAATATAGATTATGCGTTGTATATTGTGGATGCGTTAATGAAGGAAGTGTATATTTTTGATATTGATGGTTGCATAATGCCGTCGATCTTCAAAAATTTTAATGGTAGGGAACCAAGGAAAAAAATTATTCGTGATGCTATTGAAAATGGAAATCAAGCTAAATTATATCAAGAGTTTATTGAGTTTTATAAAAATCACTGCATCCAAGCAGAATCAATATACTTCTTAACAGGGAGAAAGAATAAAGAATTTGGGAGATTTACTGAATCTCAATTACAAGGTTTAACCGAATTTAAAGATTTTCAAATAATATATTATCCTGAAAGAAAATCATATAAAAGTCATCAATATTTTGCTTGGAAGGTAAAGGAAATAAGAAAAATAATTAAAAAGAGCATAAAAAAAGTTCTAGGAGAAGAAAAATTGAAAGAAATATTAAAATTCAATATCTTTGATGACATGAATAATCACTTTCCCAAAATAAAGAAGATAAAAGAGTTATCAAATCATCAAATCCACTTGAAAGTTATTGAATCTAAGAATAATTGGAACCTTCTTAATTTATAGGAGTTATTTTTAATTCCAAATATTTGGTTTTAAGCTATTGGGTGCCAATAACTTTTTATATGTTCTATGAAAGTTTTAGCCTATTAATTATACTTGTTGTAATGATTATGAGTAAAAAGCATAAAATAATAGTATTAGTTAGTACTGTGAGCTTGTTGATAAGTGTTGCCACAATCGTTCCATTAATAGTTAATCTATTTCCAATTTCACTTCATACAAGAAAATTAGGACAAATTGATACTGGTGAGATGGCAATTGATGTTGAGGTTCATGGAGACATTGCTTATGTAGTGGATACTACAGAAAATAATCCTGGTGGATTGCTGATAATTAACATATCCGATCCTGCTAATCCTATTATTTTAGGATCTTATTACCAAAGTGGACTTCCTCGGAAGGTTAGTGTTGTTGGAGAAATCGCATATTTAGCAAATTCAATGGTAGGTTTAGAAGTTCTAAATGTAAGTGATCCAACTAATCCAGTAAAAATCGACCAATATACTGGAAGTGGAGTAGCTTATGATGTAGAAGTAGTAGGAGAGATCGCATATTTGGCAGATTGGTCTAGAGGATTAGTGATATTAAATGTAAGTGATCCTACAAATGTTCGAGAAATAAGGACTTTTTTAATTCCCGGAGCATGCATTCATGTTAGTGTTGCTAATTCTCTTGCATATATAGTGGATCATCACGGAGATTTTAGTGGATTGAGAGTTGTTAATGTGTCTGATCCCCCACATCCAGTACAACTAAGTAATTATGCTCCTAATGGCGTGGACTTTTGGAATCCATTTGCTTATGGAGATTATGTATATATTGGTAATCATGCTCCCAATGGTGGAGAATTAAGAATATTTAATGTGAATAATCCTTCAAATATAATTCTAGAAGGAATTTTTGATGCGCAAAGCTCTATTTATAGTAGTTATGCGAGTGGAAATAAAGTTTATCTTGCAGATTATAGAAATGGTTTAGTTGTTATTGATGTTTCTAATCCAATTAATCCAATAAAAGAAGCTCAATATTTCGATGGTGGTCATGCCATTGATGTATACGTGATATCAAATATTGCATATGTTGCTGATGGTGTTAATGGTTTAGAAATAATTGAAATTTTGATTTAGAGCATAATTAATAGGATGATTGATTTTTAATAACCACCAATTTATTTTTTTATTATGAATAGAATTGCGATCTTCATAGATAATAGTAATATATTCAAAGGCTTCAGGAAATATAATATTAGAGCTGATTATGAGAAGTTAAAACATATCATTACTCGAGATCGAGAATTGCAGAACATATTTCTGTATGAGGGGGTAGTTTATCCAATGAGTCCAGAAAAAAAGAAATGGTACAATGATTTAAGTAATCAAAGTGGTTATATAGTTAAAGCGAGTTTTGATAAGATTGCATCAAGTGGAGCTATTGAAAAGAAAGTTGATATTAAAATTGCAATTGATATTGTTTCACTTGCCTATGAAGATGCATATGATACAGCAGTGTTAGTATCTGGTGATGGTGATTTCGTACCGATAATAAAGAAAATTATAGAATTGAAAAAAAATGTAGAAATATGGGCATTTAAATATTCGTTAGCCAATGCTATAAAAAAATTACTAGACCAGAAGAAGATCCATTATCTTGATGATATATTGAATGAATTAAAGTTATGAATTTATTCTTCTTTTTTTATCATTTCCAGTTGAGATTCTATACCTAGTAGATTCGCAACTTCAACTAATGCCCTCCATTCTGAATGCACATTCTGGGCTTCTCTTACTTTACCTTGAGATACAAGGAGCTTATGTAAATTAGCCTTTGAATCTACAAGTCTAACGAACATTGCTAATTTATCTCCGGAATCTTCAGTATTCACGTAAGTTCTTAGGGCATCAATCATTTGCACATCTGGTTGAGTGCCAGAACCTAATGTTTTTAATGTGTCCCGGATTTCAAATAATATTTTTTGATTGTCTTCAAGTAATTTTAGTTGGATAAGACAAATATTAATAGCATCAGAATAACTCTCACTTCCACTTTTTTCTTTGATTTCTTCTAATTTTTTTTTTACAATATCATTTATTTCTATTGTTGGACTCATTTTCCTATATAAAGATAGTAAATGAATTATTTAAATTTTAATATCTATAAGTTAAAGGAAAGTTATTCGCTCTATTATCGTTTCTCAAATCTAATATTTCTTTATCAAAACATCGATTATATTTTATTTTGATAGAAAAGTATATAGAGGATAGTTACCTTAAGATGTTTGTAGCAGAGGTTGATTTTTTGGGCGAAAAATATGTCTACACTGTAAATATGTGTAGATTATTTATGTACCAATATAAATTTCAATTAAGTTGGATTAAATAGAAATGGATTATATTACAGATGTCGATGAAATAAAACATTTAGTTTGTTTAAAATGTGGTTGGGGATTACCAATTATTCCAAGAGATAGATTTTTGGAATTTGAGATAGAATTTAGAAAACAACATGAAATTCATCCATTAACAGTACTAACAACATCTGAATTACATGATTTAGCAGAAAAACGTGCTGAATTACGAAAATATGCTAAATCTTCTAAAAGTTGGGCTGAAGTAAACAGAAATTGGATAATTTAAAGATTTCAATCCCAATGACTAATTAGGAATAAATTATGAATTCCTTTATTTCCTATGAAAAAGTAGTCAAAATATAAGATTTATATGTCTAAATTACTATATAAAAGACGAGGTATTAGGTTTTTAAGAATTGGATTTAGAGCCACACATAAAATTAAAATCTATAATGAAGAAAATCTCAAAATTTCTAAGATTCTGGAAAGCGAAAGAATCCAAAAAAGAGAAAGGATCAATAAAAGAAGGGAAGATCATCTATAGACCTCCGTATAATTATGATCATACCTTTAAGGTTGTTTTATTGGGTGAACCTGAAGTAGGAAAAGCATATCTATCCCATAAATTATGTTATAATCTTTTTAATCCCTCGGAAAGCTTAGTCATAGGGGTCGAATTTCATGTCAAAAATGTGGAAGTGAAAGGGAAAAAGATAAAAATACAAATTTGGGATATTGCAGGAGAGGAAAGATTCGATTTTCTTATGCCGACATATTGTTTAGGCGCTAGTGCAGTATTAATTATATATGATATTACAAATTCTAAAACCGTAGATAAGATGGAAAGCTGGATAGAAATTGTAAGACAAAAGGCAGGTAATATTCCCATTGTACTAATTGGAAATAAGAGTGATTTAGAAGAATATCGTGAGATACTTAAAGAAGATGGTTTAAAATTAACTCAAGAATACAATTTATCTGGATTTTCAGAAATCTCAACTAAAACCGGGGAAAATATTGAGAATATTTTTGAAGATCTTTCAGAATTAATCCTGAATCGTTTTTGACTTTTAATAAGGGATTCTATCTTTTATAATGATTACCTTTTTAGATAGTCTGAAATACCGTTCAATGTTGAAATATAAATATATAGTAAAATGAATATATTAATGTTGGAAAAATCTAAGATACTGAATTAATCCATGATTGTCATATTATCATATTTTCATACAAAAATTGGACCTTCTATATTTTACTCCTTTCCAAAAAAGCAGTTGGATAAAAATATATCCTCTAGAATATATGATATTATGGATCAACCGAATAAAGAAGAATTCTTAACTCAGTCTTTCGAAAATTTGAAGCTTTTAAACTACTATTTTCAAGTTCATTCGGAGTGGGCTAGAGGGTCAAGTGAAATGCTGATGCTTTCGATAATGACTTCTCAACAGACCTCCCCTGAAATTGAAGAAACTATTTCTAAATTGTGTAAAAAATTCTCAGGAAAAATGCAATCCAATGAGGATATTTTTACAGGTTTTCATATAAAGGAATTAAACAATTATGATGATAATGATAAAGATCGTATAAGAAAAAACAATTTCTTAATCAAAAGTGAAGTACAGGAGTTATATTGGGAAATTTTAGAAGTGATTAGAAAAATATCGGAAGAAGAGAAAATAACAGTGCTCTTAGATGACCGGTATATATTTGAATCCTTAGAAAAAATGGCAAAAGAAGTGAAGAAAATTAGTAATGAGATAGATGCACAAAAAGATGTACTAAAAACAAACTCAGTTGTTAATGAAGCTATCTCACGTTTAAATAATATAATTGATGACTTATATGGGGGATATATAGAAAAAATGACTGAAGTTAATATTGAAGATGAAGATAGCTTATTTTCTCTGGAAGAAGAACCGGATAAGGGTACTCAAGAAAATAAAAAAGAGCTACTAATGGCTTTAATGGGCGAATTTAACGAAAAAGAAGAATAAGAGAGAAAAAATGTTAATCATTCATCTGGTAGGCGTCTTTTAAGGAATGTACAATGTTCCAGACTTTTGTAAATCTCTTTGCATCAACATTTGGCTTTTTAATCATCTTTAAACACCACTCCATTTGCTCAGGTGTGGTGCTTGATTTATTGTAAAGGTTTAGAGCGTATTTGGAGAAATCTCTCACGAGAAAATCAAAAATTTGATCTAATGTATCTTCATCAATATCATAGATTGGAGTGTTTTCAATTATGAGATGAGCATAGACGATCAAAGCAAAGATTTCACCAATTCCAGAGAGCATAAAATCCATATCTTTCTGTTGTTCTGGGCTAGGCATTGCTTTTGATCCCAACAGATTAAACATTTTGATTTGTTCTAGAAAAATTTTAACATTGGGTAAATCGTATTTCTCAAATGCTAGTTTCCAATCATGAAACCGAACACGTCCAAGTCCTCGAGTAGGACCTTGATTAAAAAGAAAATCATCATTTTCAGCTTGATCTTGTCTTGGCACATCTTCATAATTCTTATGGTTCATAAAGAAGTTTAACATAAATTTCAAAATTAAGGCTATATTTACATGAACTGTACCCTCGAGTTTTGGTAACGCTCGGATATCTCTTGCAGCGCTCTCAAAGTACATATCCTTTTCAAACCCCTTTGCTGCGATAACATCCCATAGAAGATTAATTACTTCCTCACCTTGAGTTGTTGTTTTCATTTTCATGACAGGGGCATAGAGTAGGTAACGTCGATCTTTATTAGAAGCTACACGCATATAATCAGCAGTCCTTAATCCAAATAATTTCATAGCAACTAAACGAGTATATGCATCTACAAAATTCTGTTTTACATGCTGAAAATCAGTTACATACATATTATAGAGCCTACGATGAGATGCATGATGAATAGCTTCATAAAAAGCGTGTGTACAAATCCCAATTGAAGCCCACCCCAAATTATATTTACCGATATTTACAGTATTAAGTGAAGAACTCCAAGCATCCTCTCCTTTAGAAAGAATATCCTCTTCAGTTACCGGGTAATCTTGAAGTGCAAAATTTGCTACAAAATTTTGACTATCGCAGACATTTTTTATAAGGTTATAATTTTTGTGCTTATAGTTTGCAATAAAGAAGACATATTGTTCTTTATTTTTCATGTCATATGGGGGGATTTTTCCATCTTTATCAGAAAATTTACCGAAGTTGGAAACCATCTCCGCTTCGTTTCCATTTCCAATATAATACTTTTCTCCATTAGCTCTATAAGTTCCATCTTCTTGTGGTGTAAGAGCCATCTCAGTTCCATATATATCTGCTCCATGAGCTTGTTCTGAGAGACCAAACGCAAATATTGCTCCTTCCCTAAGTAATTGGGCAGCTTTCTTCTTTGGAATTTCATTCTTACTCATCCATATAGGCCCAAGTCCTAAAATAGTGACTTGCCAAGTATACCAATAAGAAAGACCATAAAATGCAAGAATCTCATTAAATTCACAAATTCGCCAAGTATCCCATCGATAATTTTCATCATTACCATAATTATTGGGAGTTAAAAGTTGTGCAAAGATGTTATTATTCTTTTGAAATTCAAGAAAATCTGAATACCACACTTTTTTGTGATCGTCTTCTTTAAGCTTCGCTTTCCCCTTTTTTTCAAAAAATTCAATAGTTTTCAGCATTATTTCTTTTGATTTAGCATCGGGATAATAACGATCATGATTTTTAGGATTTAATAAAATTGTCATATAATCATCTCTAAGATGTTTATTATTTAATTAATTATTAATATTCTTTATTGTAGAAAAAGATTACAAACTTTTAATAATGAACTACTTCTGATGGAGATTTTAGTTTTTTCAATTTTATTTGATACTCTGGGCAAACTTTATATTCTGGAAAATTACATGAATGCTGATTAATTGGAAGACTACAAGTATGTGCAAAAGGACACTCAAGTAAATCATCAGGTAAAATTGGTTCCATATTCCTCAACCTCGACTAATCTGTTACAAAAAATTTTTATTCTTCGTGTATATACTTTCTGCTTTTTTTTTATTAATTTCCTAATATTTCATAAAAAAATAATGAAATTAGCATAAGTATAGGCTGATCTTGAACCAAAAATAATTTTGAAAGTGTACTGAGTCTTTTTATTCATGTGGTAAAACAAATACTAAAGTCATAATGAGGATTACTCCACACAGAAATACTAAGGCTTGCACGACGGATTTCTTTAAGTTTTTTTCTTTTAATAATTCAGGCATAAGCTCCGTACTCGCTAAATATAAAAATCCACCTCCAGAAAAAGCTAAAAAGAAGAAATTAAATAATTCAATTTGTTCTGACAAGAGGTAAGTAAATAATCCACCAAGGAGTGCAACAAGAGCACTTCCAAAGTTAAATAAAATTGCTTTCATTTTAGAAAAACCGCCATATAAAAGAATTCCAAAATCCCCAATTTCCTGAGGTAACTCATGGAATAAAACAGCAATTGTCACGATTATACCATTTCCAAATCCACTTAGAAATGCAACCATTATAATAATCCCATCTAAGAAATTATGTAATCCATCGCCAATTAAGTTAAGAAGAGCAAAATTTTTAATGTTCTCACGTTTTTCTACGACCTTATCTATACCCTCAGTAAGAGTATCATAACAGACTAATTGGTTTTCTTTTTCATGAGCGTGCCCATGAAACCAATATATGAAACGTTCTAGTATAAAAAAAACTACAAAACCTATTATAACTAATGCAAAAAGGACACTTTCAGCAATATTCCATATTCCTGCGTTTAATTCTTCAAGATGGTGAAGAGATTCTGGAATTAAATCAAATAATGCAGTGGCTAAAATTGAACCGGTAGCAAAAGCGACGAGAATAAATAATATCTTATCTAATGTTTTTTCTCTAAGTGAAATCATAAAGATACCTGCTAAACTTAAAAGACTGATAATAAATATCATTAAAAAACCGAATAATGCTTCCAACTTTATCAAAACTCTTTATTTTTATTTTATAATGGTATATCATACATTAATAATTAATAAAAAGATTTCTAATAAAATCTATAAATTTTCTAAAATTTTTTATTTCTAAAAATGATTTTAAAATCTTAAAATCTTGAAGTTTATTTAATCTAAATATAATCCATAAGGAAAATTATTAATAAAGTAAAGAAAGATTAAAAATACCATAGATTATTATATTTTTTACTAAGGAAAGATAGAAAGAAAAATAATGAAAGACCAAGATATGATTCGTGTGAAGGAACCAGAGGATCCTGAAGAATGGTTTGATCTCGGAGTGAGACTTGGAGAGAAAGGAGATTTTAAAGGAGCAATTGAGGCTTTTAAAAAAGGATTAAATCTCGACTCTAAAGATGTAATGGCTTGGATTAATTTAGGAGTAGCATATGGTCAGATTGGAGATTCTCAAGCTGAAATTGAAGCTTATGAAAGAGCTCTAGAGCTTGATCCAAAAAATGTGGAAGTTTGGGTCAATCTTGGCGTGGTTTTAGAAGAAAATAATAATTTTAAGGATGCAATCAAGGTTTATAAGAAAGCTTTAGAACTTAATTCAGAAGACGTAGATATCTGGTTTGATTTAGGAGTAGCTCTTGGAAGAATGGAAGATTTTAAAGGAGCAACTAAAGCTTATAAAAAAGCATTGGATATTAATCCAAATGATTCTCAAGCTTGGCTTAATCTTGGTGTTGTTCAAATACTTTCAGGAGCATTTGAAGAGGCGTTAAATGCATTTGAAAAAGCACTAGAAATTAATCCAAATGATGAAAAAGCGTGGTACAATCTTGGATTAGCACTTAGGCAAACTGGAGATATTGAAGGAGAGATTAAATCCTATAAAAAAGCTCTTGAACTCGATTCAGATATCGGATTGGCATGGTACAACCTCGCGGTTGCTCTTGAAGAAAAGAAGGATTTTAAGGGTGCTATAGAGGCATTTAAAAGGGTTCTAGAGCTTGATCCAGAGGATGATGAGGCATGGGATGATCTCAGTTCAGTTCTCGAAAAAGTGGGTGATCAAGAAGGCGCATCAGAAGCGAGAAAAAAAGCCAGTCAACTAAGGAAGAATTAAGATTTTTAGATGATTTTTTAGATTTTTCAAGAATAATATTTCATCTCTATTTTATAAAAATCATTTTTTACAAAAATTTCTGCAATTTTTTAAAATTCTTAACTAGTATGTCCGTAAAATATTGGAGATAATTGTACTTCAATCCTTTTTATCTTAACTTTTTTATAGGAATTAGCGCAACTATTGTCTTTTTTAGCATTTCGCAGTGGAATAAGTCTTAGTAAACGTTTAATTTATGGAATTCATGATATTAAAATTTTAAAATCAAATTTTTCGAAGAAAAAATTTAAAAAAATAATATCTAGAGTTATTAAAATTGGAATTATTGTTGAGTTAATGTTTTTACTATCATGGGGAATACTGTATAGATATCTTAATGTATCAATCAAGTCAAATTTTGGTATTGAGGTGAATATTTTAGTATTACTTCTATGGTTTGTAGGTTTTATTTATGCAATTATTTTTTCGGCAATTCAGAGTAGTTTTTCAGAAAATTTTTTGCTTAAGAATGAAATTGGAATAGTTCTACTAATCTCAGGAGAACTTCTTAAAGAAAAGATAAAGGAAAAAAACTATATTCCGAAATTTTTTAGAGATTGAAGTAACTTTTTAGATAACTATACATGGAAAATTTTAGATCTTTTAAATATTAAAAAAAGACTTTGATTTCTATATAAATCTATACCTTGTGATTTTTGATGAAACTTGATTATTTATTTTTCTAATTTCTATTAAGAGTAATATAGCCAAAATTTATTAATATTGATTTGTACTAGGATTATTAATTCTATTTATTTCTTGGAGAGAATAGTATAATAGAATGTTCTGTCAAAATTGTGGTTCGGAAATTGGTCAAAATGCTAATATATGTCCGTATTGTGGGCAAGAGAATAGTAATTCTGATATTATAGAGATAAAAGATATTAAAATTCAAGAAATGGAACAGAAAATAACAGAATTAGAACAAATAGTTAAGGAGAGGTCAAAATCACCAATAAAAAAAAATGTATTTAATCAATTTCAACCATGGATTTTTA
>JAEOTW010000306.1 GCA_016839655.1 Promethearchaeota archaeon
ATGGAAGATAAATCTTTTGAAGACCACCTTTTTGGAGGTTTTTTTACAGCTATAAACGCCTTCGTGAATGAAAAATTCTCTGAGGGCCTTGAAAGAGCTTCGTTTGGTGATCATACACTCCTAATGAACTCTGTATCTCCCTTTCTAATGTGCTACATATTTAAGGGCCAATCATATTCTGCCCAGAATCGTATAAAATCATTTATAAATGAAATAAAGAGTAACAAGGAATTATGGGAGACTTTTGAAAAATTTTATCAAATGAACAAGAAAATAAAAATGGGTGATATTCCTTCTCTTGAACCACTAATAACAAAAATCTTCATAGAAAAAGTGAATCTATAGATGTTTAGTATAGCTTCTAGTTTGTTATTATAATTTTAATCATAGAGGATTTATTTCTAATGGTTTAAGTTCTGAAAGAAACAGATTAGCAATAGCAAGCCATTTTTGTTTTGTTTCTGGGTCCTTTACATTTTTCTTCGTTAGTTCTATTCCTTTCTTGAGATTTTCGGCTGCCAATTCAAGTTCTCCAGTTGTTTTATAACAAATTCCTAATTTGATATAAGTTTGGAATATGTACCATTCCTTAGATCCTAATAGCATTGATTTAACAAATTTTTTAGCGGCTTCTTCATAATCTTCAAAATACATTAAAATTTCGCCATATGTATCATGATAAATTCCCATATCTGGTTCATTTTCTATTAGCTTTTGGAGTATTTCTAACGCTTCTTCTTTTCTATCTAAAAATTGAAGCCAATAGGCTCTATAGCTAAGAAGGTCATTATCTTCAGGATATTTTTCAATTAATTCTTCAATAATTTCTAATCCTGGTATAATATTTTGCATCCTCCTAAGAACAGCAGCTTTTAAGATTTTGATATCTTTTTCGCTCTCAGCAAATGTTTCTAACATTTCGTTTAATAAATTCATAGATTCCTTATATTGGTTAAAATATATTAACACCTTTATCTTCATGTAATATAAATCAAGGTTGTGGGGATCTAACTCAATTTCTTTATCAATCTCTTCTATTTGGTCTTCATATTGCTCTTTTAAGTTTTTATAGATTTGTGATTGAAAAATGTCCGTTATGTTCTGCCAAATTATTCCTTCTAATTTATCAAAGCTTTCTTTTAATTCTTTTTTAGTTTCAATTTTATAGGCCAAATATTTAATATAACCTGGTAAAAACTCGCTTATTGATTCTTTTAGATTCTTATTAAATAAAAATTTACAGCTTTCAGCCGTGATATCATTTATAATTGATCTCATATCTAATTCGGGAACATCGGGTTTATGGTTAGAGAATAATTTACTTAGATATGATGTTTTGGTGATTTTCTTCTCAACAATTACTCGTAGTATTTTTTCGAGTGGACCATCTGATTGAAAGTAGTATTGTTCACCTAAAGGTTGCTTTAACTTGAAAAATCTTGTTGGATATATTTTACCTTCGGAAATTTCATCAGTATAATAATCCAGAGTGGTTTTCTTAATCGTATAAATTCTGGAAAAATCCTCAGGTGTAATAAACTCTGGAAATTGATCCGGATGATTGATTGAAAGAAAAAGCAAAATTTTGTGAAAAATAAGCTCATCTTTTAATAATGGTTTGACTTTTTCATAATTTAATTTTAAAATATAATTGAGAAACCTAAATTGAATCTCTCTATCTTTAATTTTAAATTTTTCAAAAAATCCAATTGTTTTATTGGTAATCTCTTCAATTCTTTTACCCTCTTCCTCTAAAATAGTTTGCCTATCTAGATTATAATTACCCAACATCCTTGAATACTCTGATTTCCCCACTTGAGTGATAATATATCTTCCATCCTCTTTTACTACAAATCCTTTTTCCGTTAATAAATTTAAATTTTTTGATAAGGACGATTGATTAATAGATAATGGTTCTTCAAGGAATTCAGACCTTTTACAGTAATTATTATTATATACCATCCATAAAATCCAATGAGAGTAATTTCTTCCACTTCTTAAGATGATTTCAG
>JAEOTW010000307.1 GCA_016839655.1 Promethearchaeota archaeon
AATCTGAGTAATTGATCCTTATCTTCTTCAGCATATTCAATACCGATTCTTTTATTCGCGATAATTGAGTCTTTTTTGATAATTTCTCCTTTTGTGAAATATAATTTAGAGTGAACAGAACAAGAATCCTTTCCATTGAATTCATCTTTTGATATATCAAAAGCCATACAAAGCTTTCCAGGCCCATCAATCAAATTTTGGTAATTTTTCTTGATTTTCACACTTCGATTTTCAATCATCAATTCAATTCCATCAATAGGGAACAACTGTCGAATTAAAACTGCACATGGCATATCTTCTGGCTCAGTTATGACATTTAAACAGAAATATAGTCCATAAATCAGATAAATATAGAGAGTTCCTGGTTTCAGGAACATAGTTTTTGTTCTTTCAGTTTTTTTATAATTATAAGAATGACTAGCTTTATCGGTTGGTCCAAGGTAAGCCTCCACTTCAATAATATTTCCGATTAGTCTACCTTTCGGAGTCTCTCTTACTAAATATTTTCCCAATAAAGCAGTTGCTACAATCTTAGTATCTCTTTCAAAGAATTTTCTATCTAATCTTTCAAGAACGTTCAAATTTTAATTTCTCTTGTTGTAGGGAATACTAATTAGAGATTAAATAAAATATTTAATTAAAACTAATTTATTCAAGAATATATCGTCTTTTAAGCATACGAATTAATTGATTATCAATCTGGGCTAAATCTATTAGTTCAGTTATTGCTGCTTTTGAATTCCGTAATGTCTCCCATTTACTAATTTGCTTGTGTAATTCACTTTGTTCAATCATTATTCTCTCATTTAATTGAATTAAGCCATATTTTTCAGCTATTTTTTGGGCCTGAATTATTGAATTCTCAGCTTTTTTCAAATCTAATGTTATTAACTCTAATTTTGCCTGCAATATATAGGTCTCAGCTAACCACCAGTATGATTTTGCATTCATGGAGCTTTCTAACATCTGTTTTATATAGGATTGAATATCTTTTAATAATTCTAAATTATTGGTATTTCGTAATTCATTTATTAATAAATCACAAAGATTAAGCAGAGCTCTATATGTACCTTCGAAGAATATAACAGCTTTAGAAATCGTTTTTTCTTCGACCAGTTTCATTAATATTTCTTTAGCTTTTGCTAGGTTACTTGCTAATGGACTGATTTTTAAAATTAAAGCTTTGTTCAGTTGATAGAATACTTTACTCATTTTCAAATTAAAATGGGCACTCATTTTTTCTAAACGATTAAAATAGTATTTCGCTTGTTCAAAATCATTATTACTAAGAGTAAACATGATACAATAATCCATATTTTCTAACATACCGTAGATATCTCCCATTTCCTCAGAAATATTAATACCCTTATCCAGTAGTTTTAGAGCTCTTTTTAAGTCACCTTTTTCCTCATGAAAGTAAGCTAATCCGCCAAGTGCCCATGCAATTCCCCTTTTATGACCTATATCTTTAAAAAGGTCATAAGATTCGGTAAAATACTTAAAGGCTTTGTCAAGTTTACCTCCGAAAAACCAAAAATCTCCTAATCTTGAAAGACAATATGCCATTAATGATTTGAAATCAGTTTTTTCTGCAAGCTCGAAAGCTTTTTCTATACATTTTTGAGAATATTTCCAATCAATCTTATAGTAGAAATAAATATTTCCTTTTAAGTAAGTAGATAAAGCAATTTCTCGTTCATCACCAATTTGTTCTCGCAGTTTAAGACTATTCTCCATGTTTTCTGTTGCTTTATTAATTTCTCCTTCATATAGATAAACCCAACCTTTAATATCTGATAATAAAGCCCATCGTTTCATCAATTCTTTTGGGTTTTCATGAGATATTTTCTTTAATAATTCTTCTATATTCGCAAATAAATCGAAGACTTCTTTTAGATTTCCCTTTCTCCATAAAATCTGTGATTTAATAATCAAAGCGTCTATTAAGTGGAGATTATATTTCGTAATCTGACTATATTGGTATATTTGGTCTATAAACATAAGAGCCTTATTATATTTTCCTAATTCAAATAGAAGGGAAATCTTAAGGGTACAACAAAAAATTTGCTCAAGATTTGAAAGATCCTCATTTTCCTCGAGTTTACTTATCTCATGGAGAGCTTCCTTGTACCTACATTTATTCTTAAGTAGCTCTATATTGGAAAATTCCTTAGTTTTTGAATATAACATATGATTAAAGCTAAGGTTGAATTTATAATCTTAACTATTTTTACAGTTAAGTATTTAATAATACATTTATGTATAAATAATTATATTTCTTTACAAAAAAGGCAAATCAAATTACCTTAGTTTTAATCTTTCCTAAACGATTTTTTTTTCAATTCAAAAATCGACTTTAATGGTAATGAGGCATCTAAATAAACGAATGCATTTTTCGTATCAAGTTCTTGCTCTCTTGCTAGTTTTTCTAATCTTAATAAGTATTCTATACGGATATCTAAAAATTTTTCGTATCGTTCATTATCAAAATACATAAGATTAAACCATGGCTCATTTATTCCTGATAAGTATGAATCATATATTCGTTTTGCTTTACCTATATCATCTAATTGATCTTCAAAAACGTTGAATAAAGGATTTAGAAGATCAAGCAATTTATGGATATTATAAATTGCATTTCTGTAATTTTTAATTTCTGAAATATAGAATTCACGCAGTTTTTGAGGATCTGTTGGAGCTTCTAAATCTGTTGTTTTTACTTCAGTTGTTTTATAATATTTCTCATTTATCCGATAATATTTTGGTGGTATTTTTTCACCTTCTCCTTCTTTTTTTTCCCCTCTTCTTGATATAACGAGTCCATCTTTTTTCATGGAAATTAAAACTCTTGATACAGTCGACATGCTTTTCTTTACTAAATGGGAAATTTGAGTAACATTTAATTCATAATATAATTTAAGTAACGCCCAAATTTCATACCTTAATTCGTGCTTGTCAATTAAAGATAACCATTCTTCCTCTAAAATGATATCTCCATAGATTTCTTGCTTTACAGATATATTTTTTAAGATTTTTTCATCAGATTTATTATTTTTGTCACTCATCTTAATCACTTTCTTACGCTGATTGTTTCATTTAAATATAAATAAAATATTTTTTGAAATTAATATGATACACGGGCTTTTCATGCTTTTACTGAAATTTAAAATTATTTCCTCTATATAAAAGATCACAATATTTAAATATAAATCTTTCCCAATTATATAGTGATAAGTAGCCCTCCCATATTAACCATGCTATTGGGATGGCTCATATCAAAAATT
>JAEOTW010000005.1 GCA_016839655.1 Promethearchaeota archaeon
ATCTTTCCATACAATCCAAAAATCCATATAAACTTCCATATAAAATCTTTTCTTATTGAATATTTTTCGAAACCAGAAACCGTTTCAATACCTTTAATTCCTAAATTAGAATTCGCAATTTCAAGCAATTTCTCATAAACTCTACTAAAATCTTTATTCTTGAATTCTCCCTTTAATTTAGTAATATCAGTTTTCTTAGAAATAGGTTTAGGATTTTTAATTTGATTCTTGGGTATATCTTTATGGATTTTCTTAAGGTTTGTTATAGAATCAAACATTTTGATATACTGATTATATGTTTGTTCATCTATCATGATTCCTAATTTTTCAGATACTTTTTCTTTTGTAAAATTATCACTAGCTACGGTATTTGTACATGGGAAGTTCCCACAATATGCGCAATTATCAACTTCATTATGAGTTCCACATTTTCTCGTACGGCATTTTTTTAAGAAGTTAAAAAAAGGGTGTTTTGGTAATTCTTCATTTGATGTTAAACACCCTGGACATCCCTCCCATTCGTATTTAACTGGTTTGAATCCAACATACTTCTTAACTTCTTTAGAATAATCCTCCCAATCTTCTTTTTCGATCTTTTTCCGCATAAAAATAGACCAAGGACATTCTGAACATAAGTTCCCACATCTTGAGATTATCTGTTCCATACTTTAATCACTGATATTATGTAATCTCATGTAGTTTTTAAACATAGTCTTACCATAGAATTCCTGATTTTTTTCATTTTTAGCAAATATTTTAATACTTATAGAACCAAATATTAAATGCATATTTTATATATAAAGACAAAAAATGAAAAATTCCCTTCTTACAAGGGATCTTTAAAATTTCTAAGGTAATTAATATGAACTCCCCAATTTTTGATCCTCAAGATTTTCCTTATTTATATAATGAAAAAATTTTTGAAGAGATGTCAAAATATTTTGTTCCCATAGACACTTCTGAATTATATAAGAAAGTCCGTAAAAATGATAAGATTTTATGCAGCTTGATAGTAGATGGTGAATATATAGTAAATACTAAATATGCCTTTAGAAAATGGACTTGGAAGAGTCATGTTTTACTGACAAAATTAGGGTTTGCTTATAGAAATCATAATAACAGTGATCGTTTTTATTATTGGAATATTGCTAAGCCTAAAGCAGTTTTAGGTAAACATAAAAAATATAAAGTAATCGTGGATGGTGAAACATTAGATGCAGGTACGCCATCGTTGAGTCTCTTTCCTCTTACTGTTAATATAGGGATTAGAAAATATTTCAGTGATTTTTGTATCATCCTTTATAAGAACTACAATGGATTCTTAAAAGAGATGAAAGAGTGTACAAAAAATATTGAACTACTAAGAAATAAGCTGGAGCAATTAGGTGTTGAAGGATTTATTGAAGAATGTAGGACATTAAAACTTTCTAATTTTTCAAAACAAGCTCTGAAAATTGCTCAAAATATGGAAAACTTAGTTGATGAAATTGAATTGTACAATGTTTTACTCTTTCAAGCGGAATGTTATTTCTGGAAAAGTCATATTTCAAAAGCAATTAGGATTTATGATAAAGTATTAGATATCTATCCAAATGATTCAGACACTCTGACGCTAAAAGAAAGAGCTCTACAAAAATTAAAGAAATGAACAATAAAAAAGAAGGAAAATTTACTTAAGAGAATTGATATCCACAATTATAAAAGTATTGTAAACCTTTCTACTTTTTGATAAATCTCTTTTAAGTGGAATTACCAGGATTTCGAACCATTTCCCAATTGGTTAACTCATAATCTTTAATTTTAATGTTAAGTTCCTTGATGACTTTAAATCCATGTTTCTTATAGAAATTTACATTATCAATATCAGCGCTTACATATGTACTGTATCCACAACCCTCCGTTTTTTCAAACATTGCTTTCAATAACTTACTAGCAATTCCTTTTCTTTGATATTTGGGATCAACTGCTAAACTCATTAGATATAAATAACACTTCCCGGCCATATTGTTGTGCCTATCCTTATCTAATTGACTTAATCCTTTCACTGAAGATAAAAACTCCCTACCATTTTTAACCAATTTGAAGCTATTTTTAAATCCCCCAGATCGAATCACTCTCCACATAGTCATATCCGCTTTTTCATAAGGTATCCAGATTGAAATTCCTTCTAATTGTTCTGAAGGAGCATAAGGAAATCCATATTTTATTCCATAACGAATGGGTATTTCAAAAAATAGTTTCAATATTAGGGATTTATCTTCTACATTCTCCAGAGCTTTTTCATAGAGTGTAATTTTAGAGTAAGCTCTGGCATAGACTTCTGTTGCTTCTTTAATATCTTTATTTGTTAATCTGTAAAAATTACTAAGTTCAAATATAGTTAAATTGTTCATATTAAAATTTAAAGTAAATGCTATTATAAAAAATTTGTAGCCCAATATTTATCTATGTATTGCACCCTTTATAGAAAAACATTTCACTTGAATAATCAATTGAAGGAAAAATTACACAAATTTTATTTTCTGGAGATATTGACATGTCACTAAAGGAATTCGATTTTAACATTGATTCACTTCAATTTTAAGTAATTATATCCTTTATCTTCAAGAATTTTAGATAATAACACTTTAAATACTAATTCTACATTCTCTCCTGTTTTTGAGGAACATTCAATATAATCAATGAAATTATATGATTGCATTACATCTAATGCTTCATCCTTTTTACAAACCCTTTGTTGTTCAAGATCTAGTTTACCACCAACCATTATGAGAGGTACATATCTAACTGTCTTCCCAAACTCTGGAAGCCATTCATTTAAAGCAATTAAGCTTTCATAATTAGTAAGATCAAACATAAAAATTGCTCCAGATGACCCCCGCGCATAAGATGATATCAGGAATTGAAACCTCTTGTGACCTCCAAAAT
>JAEOTW010000308.1 GCA_016839655.1 Promethearchaeota archaeon
AACCTGATAAACTTGAAGTATATACCATGGAAAATCAAGGTCGATATCTTTATGAACTCTTACTTTTTGAAAAAGTCCGCAAGGTTATAATAATGGCTCATTCCATGGGGGGTCCTGTGGCAATTTCCCTCATCGATAAAATCCAAAATCAGTCAAATGGGGAGATTAAAGTAAAGGGATTGTTTTACCTTGAGGGAAATCTTGATAAAAACGATACATTTTTGTCTTCAACTATTGCTCAATATCCTTTTGAAGAATTTAAAAAGAAATTTAACGACTGGGTAGAAGACATGATTAACCAAATTAAATTAGATTATAGTAGAAATGGACCCTATTCTATTTGGGGATCGGCTTATGATGTCGTAAAGTTATCCGAGGCAAATGACTTGCTTCCTCGGCTACAAAAGTTAATTGATTTTCCATTATTTTTTATATTCGGAGAGAAAAATAAAGGAAGATTCACTTCGGAAGAATTAGTTAAAAGCGAGAAATTACCGGTTATCTATATTCCTAATACCGATCATGGTATGTTTTTTGATAATCCACAAGAATTTTGGAAAATTATTAAGGAACTGCTCAAATCATGCCTATAATTAGTGAATCATATCTTCAGTAATTCTTCTGAGCATTATGGAAAAACAAAAATTTAGCTTAATAATTACTAAAGCTTTATTTACTTCAATTAATTGAAATGCTATTCTTTCTAAAAGAAAAAGATAAAAAAATAAATGTTAAGATCTTACGGTTTTAAGCTTTTATTACTTCGATGAGTTTAGGGAAGATTCTGGGGTAATGCACTGCCATACAATGAATTCCTTCAAGAAGCCCCTTGGATTTTAATTCAGTTACGAAAGGTTTAAAGAATTCATAATTTGCATGATCATACATACGTTTCTGTTCTGCTTTGTCAGTAATATCAGTTTTGATTTTCTTCCATTTAGCAAGAATCTCTTTAGGGACATCAACGCCAGGTACAAACATATCAAATCCTTTAGCAATCCCATAGCTTTTCATTGGAAAAAGTCCGAGTAAAATTGGTACTTTATATCTTCTGATTGCTTGTAGAAATTCAATTGTTCTTTCAATATCATAAACTACTTGCGTTTGGATAAATTCACAACCCGCTTCAGCTTTTCTTCCAATTTTTAGTATTTCTGCTTCCATGGGATCTGCATTTGGGTTTGCAGCACCTCCAACATGAAGCATCGGAGGCTTTTCTATTTCATGTCCATTTATTGAACCTTGGTCTACCATTTCTCTAACTAATTTAATGAGTGTTGCAGAGTCCAAATCAAAAACTGGCTTACTTTCAGGACAATCACCTAAAGCGGTATGGTCTCCACATAATGAAAGAACATTATGGATTCCTAATGCTTCAGCAGCCATAATTTGGCCAGCTAATCCGATTTTATTACAATCTCGCACTGTTAGTTGCCATACAATCTCGAGTCCAGATGCTTCTTGTACGATATGGGAAGCAGCAAGTGAATTAATAGTTACTATTGCAAGTGGACTATCTGTCATATTAGCAGCCGTAACGTATGGAGCCATCTCTTTAGCTTCATGAATTGTATGGGATAAATCTGTAGTTTTTTCTGGTTCAAGTTCACCAGTGAGAACAAATTCACCATTAGCAATAGCTTGTCCTAATTTGGAATATACTTTCTTTTCTGTCAACTCTGATTACCTCCACACTACTTCTCGTTGGTGACCAGATTCACTCCAGTCCACAGAATCTCTTAATTTAGAATATAAATCTAATCTCCCTAACTCTTTTAATCGTTCATAAATCAGTACCCAACCACAATCTTTTTCATAGTTTCCAACTTCACATTTTCCTCTAACCATGCCTCCACAAGGTCCATTCATGAGTGATTTTGCGCATGTTGTTATGGGACAAATGCCACCAGTTTCATTTAATAAGCAATCACCACATCCACGACATCGCATATAAAAACGGCCAATCCTTTCTGTCATACCCATGAATTCTGTATTATTAGCAATAAAAACAGGAAGATGAGAATATTTACGTTCAAGGACTTTTGTAATACTAGCAACTCCAAGCCCACAGCTTAACGTTAAAATTGCATCAATATCTTTTAAATCTTCATCAATTTTCCTGAAGTCTTTCATCATTACTCTATTATCACATACTTCTTCAGGAACGATTACGACCTTAATTTCGAATCCTTCATTCTCTAACTTCTCTGCCATTTCTTTAGCGCCTTCTTCTCCTCCAGTTTGGCACATAGCGGCACAAGAACCACACGAAACAATAGCAATTCTTTTGGTGTCCTTTATAGCAGTTAGAACTTCTTCAAATGGTTTTTTTGTAGTAATAATTGTCATTTATTCATTCACTTGATAACTTTAAAATATAAATTACACTAATAATAGTTGAAATTAATCAAGATATTTATTATTTTGAATTATAAAATGTAAGGTTTTCGAAAAGGAAAATAATATAAAACCATCACAGAATATTTCCAAAATTGATATATGTTTTTATTTTATTAGATCTAATCTAATTTATTCTTATCTAGAATCAATCTAATGAGGAAATCAACAATTTCCAAAAAATTTTTATAATTATTTATATCATACTCTTATCAAAAGAAAGGAATTTTAAAATGAAAGATATTGGAAAAAAGCTTTTATTCTTCATCTTTATCTACCTTATTTATCAGAACATATTTTATTTGCTACTTGTACCAGATATATATTTCAATCCCATTTATGTTATATATTTAATCATGGCTTACATGGTTACTCTTGCTGATACGTTAATACGCTCCATCCCAGAAGAAAGACACCCTTCAAAAATTTTTAGTATTCTAATATTATTAATGATTATATTATCTCCATTCTTCCTAATTGGTGCATTTCTAGAAAATCGGTTGCTTATTTCCCAGTTTTTCTCATTATGGGACAATATTATTGTCAGTTATATAGGTTTTATTCTCTATCTTACTGGTAGTTTCATTGTAATAGTAGCAAGAGCTCAGTTAGGAAGATTTGGAACAGGAGAATTAATCACGGAAGAGGACCATCAACTTTTTACTCAGGGAATATATCGCCATATTAGAAATCCCATGTATTCTGGTGCTTTAATTGCCACTATTGGCTTCTGCCTTGTTTTTAGATGTATTATAATTCTTGTTATTATGTTTGTATACAGTTTCTTGATATATAGGATGCGTATAAATGAAGAAGAAAAAATCCTTCAAGAGAAATTTGGAAGTGAGTTCGAAGATTATAAAAAGAAAACTAAGAGACTAATTCCATTTGTTTACTAAAAAAAGATGATAAAAATAAAAATTACAGTTGTAAAAAAATTTAATCCAAAGGATGTTTTCGGTCATGAAATCATAAATTCTAGAGGAGAAATTGTGCCTACTTGTTATGTTTTTGATGAGGGGGAGGAATTCATAATAGAAGCATTAGAGAAACCAGAAAAATTCTGTGGATGGGGATGGAAAACAGTAGTAAAAGATGTAGAGCTATTAACTTCTGGTGAAGATGTTTCCTGGTGTCCGCCAGGCATAATTTATTCTAGTTGCACAGATGGGGCTAGGCCTGTCATCTTTAAACTAGAGAGAATTGAGTAAGTTATCTTTTAGAAAAAGGTTTTAAATGATATTCTTCAATCAAATTATTTAAAGCACTATCGAATTTCTCAGAGATATCAATATATAGTTTTCCCCATCCATTATCTATAGCTATTTCTTGTAAATCAGATGTAGGGGCAAATAAAATAATAAGATCGTCAATTTTGGAAAAATCCTCTTTTGTTAAATTTTGTATATGTTTATCTAACTCTTCAATAAGATCTTCTGAACTGTCAAACCCAGAGTGTATCATATCTGTTTCTGGAGCTTTAATAATTTCTTTTATAGATTCTAATATATTTATAACAGCTTCAATTTTTTTATTAGGGAGCACTTTTCTCATTATCTATATTTATGAATTTTATTTTAAATATTGTTTAACTTGTAGATATAAAAAGAATCCTATTCTTTTCAAGTCATCAATATTTTGTGTTTTCAAGTAATTGTTCCATATTTTATTGAAACATCCATGGAACTATTGGATGCTCAATTATAAATGCGATATTTCTTAACATTTTATGAAATTTATTGATATGTGAAAATTAACACCTTGTTTAAAGGAGCAATCCTTTCAAGGTGAAAAATATATCGAGGTTTAATGAAAAAAAATTTTGGTGAAAATGGTAATGAGAAAGAATTCAAAAATGACTAAAACCATGATCGCAGCAACTTTTTTAATAACTATCTTCGCAATTGTCACATCGGTGAGCGCTTATGGGTCTAATCGCGTCTTATTCATGGCAATAGGAGATGATTTAGATCTTAATTCAAGTGATCTTATCGTAGGGAAGATATATGGTGAAGAAGGTGTGCCTCCATCGGTAAAAGCAGTTTTCCATCAAAAAATCTATGATGATTCAGGTAAAAAAGTGTATACAATGTTGGGAATGCTCACAGAGGGATTACGTCTACAAACTGATTTTTGTTTTTATTGCCCAATCTTTCAGGTCTGGTTTATTAACGTTTGGTTTGTCATGGGTGATGGAATGTTTAAAACTACTGATACCGATTTGGATCTATTATTTAGAAGAACGTTTCCAATAACTATGCCAAATACTGAGGGTAAATACGTATCAGCAACGATGTTAATGTTTCTGAGCTTTACAGCAGAATATTGTGTATATGATCCCACCGTTATTCCCCCAGGACCCGAAAATCCGGTTTTAATTTTACCAGAAGGAGGATGGGCCCTTGCTGCGGTATTATGGGATGTTGGCATCCCAATGGATGTGGGGTTTGGATATGGTATATTACCAGTTGGTCCTGTAGCCTATTTGACAAGATCCTGGGGAATATAAGTCTTATAAAAAATATTTTCTAAAACCTTTTTTTTCTTTTTTTACTGGTGTATTTCACATTTCACTACTATTGAGATAGGTTAGTTTTATATAGTTGAATTGATGATATTGCTTTAATTATAAAATGTGAAGGATAAGGAGCTGAGATGATGAAAACAAAAAATAAATTCTTGATATGGTTAATCTCAACAATAATATGCGGGTTTATTGGTACAATTGTTGGAGGCATATATTTGGGTAGCTCTTGGTGGATAGCGAGCCTTGTTGGTTTTGGTATACCTACATTTCTATATATTGTAGACAATTATTGAAGAGGAAAAACGTTTTTTAATTAGATCTTAAAAAGAAAATTTTGAATAATTTTAAAGGATAAAGATTGTGAGAAAAAATGGACGTTAAAGATCAAACGTTTAATAAGATTAAGAATCTTCTTGAAATGAAAAAACCATCAAAAAAAAAAATCCTTTCAAGTTTACTTACCTTGCAAGCTAACGATTCTCTTTCTAATTTGGAGTTTTTCGATATAGTTGGAAAGACGTATCAATTGAATCCTCAATATTACATGTTTTCGATTTACCGAAAGTTATGGAGTAAATCAAGAAAGATTTATGGCGTTGAGGGAATGAAGGCAATGGAGAAATATATTATGGAAAATTTTTGCCTGAATGAAGGAGAACAAATATTATATGAATAGCAAGGGATGATTCGTCAGAAGGTTCCAAAAAAATACGATTGGATTTGGGCAGGAAACTTGAGACAGCCTGGTACAATTTATATTACCAATGAACGAATAATTGCGCACGGATCATTAGCTGTTCAACCCCATGAATCCTTTTGGGAAGATCCTCTTATGATCTTTCTCGAGAAATTCGGAAGGAAAGTCAGAAAGTATTACATTCAATCAGGACCTTGTTATGGATATTCCTTTCCGATTAATGATCTTCATGATTTGCAAAAGGAACGGAATAAAATCATCTATTTTAGTGGTAACAGCCGAATCAAGATAAATATTTCAAAAAAAGAAGGTAATGCAGATAAACTAGTTGAAATTCTTAAAAAACAAAGTTCAAAATTGGACTCTACTAATTACATAAAGCAGTAGAAGTAGAAGGGAGAATTTGGGGAAACTTATCCTGTCTGGAGCGGTAAGGTTTGCACGGTTTAGAACAGTAAGATAGAGTGTGTTCTTGAGCAGAATTTTTATTTTTTTCTTCTAATAACTTACAATTCTGTTCTATATTGTTGGAAAGGTAAATTCAGATCTTAATCTCAATGAAAATTTAGTGAAATTATTTAAAAATTAGAAATGGAACCTTCCTTAATGAAGAAACTATAAAATTAGCTAAAAATAAAATTTTGAAAAATTATAAAGGAAAAACTTTCTCGGCTTCTTTCTCGTCAAATTCTAACTCGCGCAATCGCATTCGAATTTCACGAGGAGTAAAGGAAGTTTTTAACACTTCTACCACATTATCATGAAGAACCTTTAAATTATCAACCGCAGCTTGATAATAGAAATCCTTCTCGCGAAAGTTAAGGTTTACAATATCAGTTAACCCTGCTAAGGATTCCCGAATCTTTTTATAATAGCTCATCACATCATCCAATTTTTCATCCATATTTATTTGACCCATCATATTCCCTCATTTATTTTATTGTTTTACAATTATTGATAATAAAAATCGATATATAAATGTGTCGCTTTTCGATCATAATGTTGCGGTAGAACGATCAGCATTTTACATAATTACGCTAAAATTAATGATTCTTATCACCAATTTTTTCAAGATCAGAATTTCAATATTCAAAATAATATTGATTTTTTATGACGAAAAACGGCAATTGCGATCAGATTCGTTAATGATTCAAAATGGGATGTCGATTGTTGATCATTATTTTGTCGTCGCATGACTGAAGGGTGACTTTGCTCACCATAATTTGCCTTTTTCAGTCAAGAGCATTCCGTTTTTGTTTCTCCATTTATAGATAGATTTTATGATAAATTTGCTCTCGCCCACAAAGATCCCCTAAAGTTAGATGATCATTTTTCCGTCATTTTGTAGAATTTAAAAAGACTGGAATTTTAATTTTGACGGAATCCGCGAAAATTATTCTCTTTTTTGACCGAAAACATTTAAATATGAGAGTGATAATTATTAAATTAGGAAAAAATTACTAAAAAATAAAATCTAAAAATCAAGAAATTGAGATGTGAGTAAGAAAAATGTCAAAACTGGATCAAGTATCAGAATTAGAGGAGAAGGTCGAACAGCTGACTGAGGTTCAAAGGACTGAAATTTATGAGTATGCCAGACGGGCGAGTCGCGAGACGATAGATGAGATATGTCCTGCGCTGTTGCGGTTGGCATTAGAATCCGAGAAGGGTAAGCTCAAAAATCAATTAGGGATGGTAATATTCCACCTTCAGAAGAATGAGCGCATAAATACCGTAATTGGTCTTCAAAAGCTACTTGATGCTGCCTTAATCGTGAATCCTGAGGAGATGTTTAAGATCCTCGAGAGTGCGGATGAGGGAGCACAGGAGTTAGCAAAAAAGATAAAAAGTATATTATAAAAAGTTTTTTTCTAATTTTCACTTTTATTACTTTAGAATTTTTTGGAAAAGATGAATTCGACTAAATTGAAATTTAATGAATAATTTAAAAGTGTTATTTATTCATTCTTTACGAATTTACCCTGGACTTCTGCCAAGCTAAAAAACTCATTTGATCTTTCTGCCCAAGTTCTAAAAGTGACATGCATAACGTGATATTGAGAACATAGCTGATAACTGAGCATTTTTATAAGCTTTCTGAAAAATAAAAAAAATTTAGTTAGAAATTGATAATTTTCGGGATGACTTCATAATTATAATTGCTTAACTGTGTTATCTATATTTTTTAGAGGTTTATCCATACTAATCCTGTATTATCATCCCAAATACTACTACCATAATCTTTTTCACCAGTACTATAAATTGCAACCCATATAGATATCCATGCTTTTATGTTAACATTATCGCTTCTATATATTTTTCCCTTTAATCTATAATAAGCATACGTTATTTCATCATATTGATTTAACCATAAAATTGTAAGCTCTGTTGCAGATCCAAATCTCCATTTCCACCACCAAAAAGGCCACCATATCCAATCCAAATCACCCCAAAAATCCCAATCGGTAATAACACCGGTCATCTGATAGCCTCCTCCAGTAGCTGGTTGTAAATGAACTTCCATAGATATACTTAATTCACATTCTAACGCCAAAGTATAATTATTTTGACGTCCTTGACGATGATTTTCTTGAGTTACAGTAATATATCCTAAAGCGGGTATGGGTAATGTTAAGAATACTATAAAAACAATTGATACACAACCTAAAATAATTTGTGTCTTTTTTGAAATCATGTTTATTCATTGATTTTATTTGTTAAAATATATTAAACATATTTTTTGTAAATTGGATTCAATAAAAAAGATACAAACGGTATTTATAAAGTTTTTCCAGTTAATTGAAGATACTATCTTACGAATTACAGAAATAAAGGCAACTCCACTATCATGAATTAACGAGTGAGTATGTAAAGTCCGAAAGTTTGAGAGATTACAAATTTATATAATTCTTGAAAAGTAAATTCAGTTTCTGATTTCAATGAAAATTTAAATGAAAAAATTAAACAATAATAACAAATTTATTAATTCAATATCAACTTCCTCAATGGTGGAAGAACGGAATTTAACAATCATTATATTAATCCATGGAGAATGATCTTAATATAGAAGAAGTTTGGAGTAAGGGAGCTTGGACTGAACAAGCTCGAAACTTGATTGAATCTCTTGAAGAACATTCATTTAATTCAAGGAATATTCTCATCCTTAGACATTCACAAAGACATGAACCGAAACTTGCTGATGAAAATCGGTATATGGAACTCACATCTCAAGGTCGAAAAATGGCAAGATTGCTCGGCACGAAGTTACCGAAAAAAGGAACAATTCGATTGTTTCATAGTCCTGCAAATCGATGTAAGGAAACTGCCGAGGAAATCCATGAGGGATTTAAAGAGAGTGGTGGAAAAAGCATTTTAGGAGGAGAATGTACTGCAGTCTTTAAAATTGGGATAGAAATGCAATCTTTCATGGCTGAGGCACAAAAATATCGATATGATGAATATTTTTCGAACTATCAAAAAATATTTTTCCGATGGGCAGCAGGTTGTTACCCCCCAGATGAATGGTCTTCTTTAATCCAATATAGTCAGAGCGCTGCGAATGTCATATGGAACGAACTCAAGTCAACTCCCCAAAATGGTACAGATATTTATGTTACACATGATTGGCATCTGACAACTCTTAGATTTGGTTGGTTTGGTCTACCACCAGACGATAGATGGGTGGATTATCTCGGAGGTTTTGCATTTACGTTTGAAAATGATCATATCTTACTATTAGATTATGGACATTTAAAGAAAGTAGAAATCCCATATTGGTGGAAAGAGACAATCTAATTAATACCGAAATTGATGTTTAAAAGCTACTCGATACTGCCTTAATGGTGAATCCTGAGGAGATGTTTAAGATTTTGGAGAGTGCGGATGAGGGGGCCCAGGAATTAGCCAAAAAAAATCAAAAGTATATTATAGAATTTTTTTTCAATCTTCATTAGTTTTATAATTTAAAGTTTAAAATTAAATTTTGTTTTGAGTAATAACTCAACTTCAGTGCCATAATTTAGAACATAGCTGATAACTGAGCTTTATCTAACAAGTTCTTGGCATTAAATATAATTTCATTCCATTCTTAAAACAAAGAAGTAGGACGATTTAGTTAACAAAAAAAAGAGTATAAAATTAATAATATAAAAATATGTATTATGCTTTTTTCCGTAGTCTCTCTGTATAATTATTTGAATAATTCATCATTTCAATTGGTGCCTTCTCTGGATTTAAAAATTTCTGAACTTTTTGAAATAATTCATCAAGTGAGGCATGAGAACCCTTATCATTAACCATCCATGCTGTCATTGTATTAAGATCAGTTTCACCATCCCATTCTATAGTAGGTATCTCTTCTTTCGTGTGGATACCTTTTTTGTATATTGCTTTCACTAATGGCTCATCAAATAATGTATCACACGAAATCCATTTATCATTTAAATAACATTCCGCCCACGGATGAAACGTTATAATATCTCGAAATGCATTATAAACTCCCGTTGCAATAACACGTTTAAGACATTGTTTTTTTAAGTGAGCAAGATGATATCTAGCAGGAATTCCTGATACTCGTAATAGGGCAACGTGTAAACTAGCTTTAGTTACGCAATAACCATACCTTTTCTTGAGAGTTTCAGATGCTTTAACAATATAATCAGTCATGAAAGGTATTTTATCTCTTACAAAGTAAAATATTTTTAATGCCTTATCCTTATCCGTTTCACAACCTTTTGTTAGCTCATGTGCCATATTTATTATGGATGGGTGGTCGCAATCACAAAAAAATGTTGGCTTCAAAAACTTACTCATTGCTTCCATAGATTCTGTTTCCATTTGAATTTCAACCTTTTTTTAAATATGTTAATTTAAAAATTTCAACTCTAAGATCTTAAAAGGATTTTTGGTAATAAAAGAATAACTGTGAATTTTTAAGAATTATCGAGATTTTTATATAATTGTATCTTCATTCATTACAAATAATTAAATAAAATAATAGAGGGAAGATTTACCAAATGTCAGATAATAATATCAAAGAAAAATTTGGAAAAGAACGTATTACTGAAGAAATTAAAGAAAGTTATGAGCATAAACTTGTTCAAAGACTCGAGGCTCCTCTTATAGGACTTATCGCTTTTAGTATTGCCCTTTGGGGTTCGAAGTTGTTCACTGCTATCTCACCAGGAACGAGTATAGTTTTTCAAGTTGCAGGTTTCGACATTCATTTCCACCATTTTCATTATGGTATCATTGCATTGGGAGTCGGATTAATACTTACTTTTTTTGAAGGTAAATGGTTTGTAAGAATTGAGCATATCCTATTCGGTGCAGGCTTAGGATTTGTTGTTGATGAATACTGGTTACTCTTAACATTTGATGCAGGACTTTATTTCCAGCCAGAATCTCAATTTATCTCTGCGATTATCGGATTAGTAATTACTATAATATATGTTGTAATAATAATTGGAGTATATTATAAATCGAGGGGAGAACGAAAACTCTGGAAAGAACTTTACGAAGCTGTTAAATCAGGAAAAGTAAAAATAGATATATGAAAATTTTTATAAAGAGATGACTTTTAAGAGTATTTTATAAAAATTTAACCTAATTTATTTTGAACTGAAAAGGAATGGAATTTTAAGGTATTGGTAGCTGTTGCTGTTCTCTTATTGATTTAGAGTTTTTAAAAATAATTCTTTTGATAATCCAAGTAAAAGCATCACGGATTTTTTCAATGTTGGAAGTATCAGTGGGTATATATTTGATTGTTCTGATATCATATCCAAATCCATCTAAATATTTTGCAATTTTTGTAACTTCATAACGATAAAATCCTAATTTATTAATTAATATAAGACAGGGCATTTTTGCGAGATTTATCTTTCCGATTGCTAATCTCATTATTTTGTTTGAAATCCGTCTTGCTTTTCTGAGCATATTTTTATTAGTAACATCTACAGCGAAGATAAAACCATGTTTATTTTTTAATTGAGAGAAAAAGAAATTTAGTGATTTTTTAGGATTAGATAATGAATATGTTGAAAGGGTAATTTTAAAATTAAGTAAATTTAATTCTATTGATTTATCTTTAGAATATTGAGCATTAGAGATATAATTTCTAAAATGATGTGAAAGTTGAGATTCTCCATCTGCAAAAAAATCGAACATAATCAAATTTATTTCCTTTTTTTCTGTAGAAATGGTATATTCAGGAAGAGCGGTATAAACTGAATTTAATAATTCAACGATTTTGACACTTAATTCGCGATGATCTATAGAATTAATCTTATTACTTTCAAATGCTTTATAAACATCTTCTATTTGTTTTAACTCATGACTAAATTGTTTCAAAGTCTCTTGGAAAATAGTAAGATCTCCCTCTTCATCATTCATAGTGATAATTGAAATCATAAGGTTTACTTCTCCTCCTCTAGCAATAGGACTAGGAATTGTAAATATTAAATTTGAGGTTCTTAAATCTTCAAATTCGTAAATGAAAAATCCTTCTTGGTAAAAGTCCAATAAACGAGGAATTTCATTCAAAACTTCTTGAGATGGTAATTCGGGTACGTTTAAAAATACCATCGGCCCAATAATCGAATCAAAATGACTTAAAACTAACACAAACATTTACTAGACTATTCACCCAATAAAAATTCTTTTAATACAGATACAATAGGATTTTATTTAAAAATCTTTTAAATATTTGCTTTGATGAGGATGATTAATATACTTGATAACGCCTCAAGAATTAGCAAAAAAAATTAAGATTTTATAGTTTTTTAATTACTTTTTCTTTAAACCATACCTTAAAAAGTAAAATCTAGATGAACAGCTATTAAACTTGAAAAAGTGAAAAAAAAATTAGAAATTAATAGTTTTTAACCTTTTGAATTTTTCTTGAGAAGTTCTGCCACCTTGGCTATATCTTCATCCATGTTAGGACCTTTCTTCACAATCACGGTAACATTCATATTAGAAACTTTTGGTTTCCCTTTTTTATCCGTGAACGGAACATCTACTATGTAGGTGATCACACCTTTTTTTATCTTCTTCTCACCTATGTCATAATTGTCCTTAATTGGATAAATGTGACCATAATTCAAGATATTAGAAGCTTCCATATCAGCCGCTACAGATTTTGCGATTGAATCTGATACAGACTTGTGGACAGCATATGATCCTAACCGTATAAATTCTAGCCCCATTCCACTTAGCCGTGCTTGCTTGATTTCTTTCTTTCCAGAAGCAATAATCCTGTAATTCGATACGTAAAGCATTCCAGTGATCTCGGAATTGCCGTCTTGGAGCCATCCTTCGGCAACTATAATGAATTCCTCGTCAGGAAGCTTGCAGAAGTTCTCAATAAAGTATTTTTCGAAATTTACTAGTGTTGTGCCATACCTAGCTGAAGCCATGAACATAAAGCCTTTATAGATCTTTTCATTGAATTGTTCAACATCAGCTTGGATTATAGCTTTAAAGATTTCACCCATGGCATCATAATCGGGTGACTCTAGCTTTTTAAATCCCCCTAGCAGCTTCTTTACAACATTTCCGTGCTTTTTATTAGCAATAAGGTCTAAAATTTCACCTTTAAGTGCCGTAAAATCAGTTGGTGCCATAATTTTTACCTGATTTCAATAAGTTTTCATAAGAATGAAAAAAATAGTTGGAAGAATCTTCAATCGTGAATTAATATCCACAAGTCTTGCCCATCTCCTTACTTTTTTCACTCTTTATGTTTTTAAATTTTTAATCACTACATGATAACTTTTGCGTTTAAATTTTTGCTTTAATTTTTCTCAATTATTATCAAACACAATAAAGAAATTTACAAGGAAAAAGATTTTAATAAAAAAGAAAAAAAAGTATTATTTAAAAATACAAATTTCCATTAAAGGCGCTTTTAGCGTCAATTTGGGCTTTAACTTTCTTGTAATATTCATAACTATTTTCCATTTTTTTTTCCACCATTTTTTTTTATTTTTTTCGAGTGTGTATAATTTTTTATTCTCTGATCATAAAGTGTGTATTATCATATATAAATGTTGTGTATTGGAGTGTGTATAAAATATCACAGAAAAAGTGAATATTGTGAGAAGCAGAGTTTTAATTGTGTTTTATTAAGCTTTTTTGAAGTGTGTATAAAAAAATGATTTTGACAAAAAAATTTAGAATAGACATAGGTATGCTTTTAGATAGTCTAAAAAGATTTGCTGAATTCATGGAAGAAGGTGGAGAGCCAAAAGATTTTGATAAAAAGGCACTAACCATAACACCCTAACTCCTTTTTTTTTCTATTTTGATGAAAAAAACACTTCAAATATAGGGTTTTTAATTAATTCCTACTACTAATTTTTATGATCCTTGTATTTCCCATTTACATAATTTAAGAACGCTTCTAAGATCATATAAAATTTAGGATCTTCTGGTGTTGATCCATGATCTCTACCTTGTATTTGAAAGTGACATGCTCCAGGAACCACTTGAGCTATTAAATCTTTATTTGCTGCTTTATCGTTAGAACCAAGAATAGTTATAATAGGAACTGTAATTGATTTTAAATTTTCTTTAGTTTGCTCAAAATCATATAATCCAGCTGATTTTATTTGATGATAGATACCAGAAATTATAAATAATGATAAGTTTAAATCATAACCAAGCTGTTTAATGCCCTCATAGAACATTAATCCTGCAGGATTTTCAGTTTTTTCTCCTTTCAGTGCTTTTAATCTGGCTTCATATATATTTCCAACATCTGGATTTACGCTAATACCACCTAAAATTGCTGATTTGACCCGTTTTGGATGCTTAAGTAATAATGCTAAAATGAGCCATCCAGACATTGAATAACCGAAAAAGTTAGCTCTATCAATTGATAAATGGTCTAAAAGTTTAATGTAATCATCAACCATTTTTTTATATTGGAATATCTCAGTTGGTTTGTCACTTTTTCCATGTCCTCTGCAATCGATAAGGATAATTCGGTTAGTCTTACTTAGATTATTCAACCAATTATATCCTTTATATATTTCTAAACTAGACATAAATCCATGACTAATTAATAAATCTGGACCATTTCCAATAATTTCATAATAGATTTTAACTCCTTCATTATCAAAATATGGCAGAATTTACCTCCTCATTTATAGTATTTAGAGATTCTTGATATCAATGGTTATTGAAATAATTTTAGATATTTATAGTTTAAATATTTGGTCTTAAATACGAGTAGAATAATAATAAGATTTATTATTGTAAGTGTTTTTTTTTTAACTTATGAGATTTGGGTATTCTGTAAGAGATTTAACACACCATACATATCCCGATATTATAGATTTAACGCTAAAGGTTGAGCGATTAGGTTTTGAATCGATTCATATTACTGATCATTTTTTTAGAGCTGGTGTTTCCAAGGAGCTTGACGATAAAATAAGGCAACAACCTTTTTTAGAGTCTACTACACTTTTAGCGGCATTAGCCATAGAAACAGATAGAATAAAACTGGGAAATATTGTATTATGTAATTCTTATCGTAATCCAGCTTATCTAGCAAAAGTAATATTAACATTGGATCATATTTCTAATGGTCGTATTTTAATGTGGTTAGGAGCAGGTTGGTTTAGAGGTGAATATGAGGCATATGGGTATCCCTTTTATTCCGCAAAGAGACGGGTTGATGAGTTAGAGGAATCATTAACTATCTATAAAAAAATTTTTGCTGAAGATGAAACGAATTTTGAGGGTGATTTTTGGACATTAGAAAAACATAGAAATTTTCCTAAATCGATCCAGAAACCTTATCCACAGATTATTGTTGGAACCAATAATGGGAAAAGAATGATCGATATTGCTTGTAGAGAAGCTGATGGAGTGAACCTTGCGTACATGGTTCCGCGAGATCTAAAAAGATTTAGAGAGAGTATTTCAGTTATTAATGAAAAATTAGAGAAATATGGCCGTGATTCCTCAGAATTCGAGATTTCTATATATACTAATATAATAATAGTAGAAAGTCAAGAAACAATTGAGAGAATAAGAAAAGAACGAAAAATCTTTAAATCCAATTTGAAATACCTCTTTTTGGGAAATATTGAGGAAATTAAAGAAAAAATACAAGAAGTAGAAAATTTAGGAGTAGAGAAAATGGTTATAACCTTGGAGAGTCCTGAAATTGAAGATCCTTTTGAGACTTTTAAGAAAGAAATAATGTGAATTTTATTAAAAAAAAAGATATTATTTTGATTTAGTTTCTTCTAAATTTTAGGTTTCTACTCCGGATCCACATTTGAAGTAAGTTCACTAGCTTGATTGCCACATTTGAGGAGATATGTATAATATTCAGAAGATAAATTTGGAATCGTGTTCTTCTAAAGTGTCTGTAAGAACTAAACACAGTTTTTTTAAAATTACAGCATTAACTTTTTCGATCGTATCGTTCGGGGTATGCATATAGTTATATGCTTGTACTTCACCAATTCCAAAACCTTGAAACCCCTTATCTCCTAAGAAACCGCCATCAGAATGAGTACCTAGAACTCTACTTGTAATGTAATGTCTGATAATGAGTCTTCTTTTGTTATTCAATAACAAATTATCAATATCTTGTAGATGACTTCCATCATTATCACCGGGAAAAAGAAACACAAAATTAGCTATAGATTCAAAATTAAATATTACTGATTTTTCGGAATCAAAATTCTTTAAGTTATTATAAAAATGCCTGATGCCAATTGTTCCACATTCTTCAGCCCCACTAAAAAGAAACCACA
>JAEOTW010000309.1 GCA_016839655.1 Promethearchaeota archaeon
ACTGTAATTTCAATAAGATTTCCATCAATTTTAGAAATTGACATTGGTAAAAAATCATAATCTGGAATCCATAGGATTACAAACATTCCTGGACGATAAACTCTCGCAATTCTCTGATTCCTAATTATAAAACTTTTAATATCGGGAGAATGATCGATAATAGATTCAATATTCACAATGTCAGTTTTATTTCTTGTTAAATCCAAGATTATTTCTTCATTATCTTTATCAAGAGGTTTTGCTTTAACAATTCCTTGTTCTAAAGCTAAATCTAATACTTCTTTACCTCTTATTGTTCGAATAATAATAGTATTCCAGCCAGATTCACTCCCAAATTCTCCTACTGAAATATCTGCAAACGATGCCGTATAATCTGAACATGAAAAGCAAGCTTTTCTAATAGCTCTATCATAGAGGTAATTTAATGGAATTTTAGTTACTTTTGAATCTGATTTTATTATAAGATTGAAATGATCTCTATCAGTTCTAATATTAAGAATTTCCTTCCTATTAATATCATATTCCTTATAGATTTCTTCAAGAATTTGATTGTAGAAGGTTCCTGTGCAAAAGGTTCCTATTGCTAAACTTACCAAATCATAAGCTTCAAAATCAAAACCTGGGTGATTTTGTAACTTTCTCAATGCTTGTATTTGACAAGATGTTCCTACAACTGCAATATCCGTATATTCTTGATTAATTGCTTCCCCCACTAACGATAGAATAGGTACTTGAGATGGTTTATACCCAATTCCCTTGAACAATTCATTTGAAGAATTTGCTATTTTGGGAATAGGGTTATAATTTTCATCTTTATCAGTTATGAGTACGGCATCTATTAATTCGTTTTCCATTGCAACCCATAATAAACCAGTTAAGGGCCCTACTCCAAGAGGAATCTTTTCTTGAGCTTTATCTGTTAACTTAACAGACAAAATATCGATATAATGACCCAGAATTTTATCATGCTTTTTCTCAAACACCCACTTGTCCAATAAAGAAAGGGGATATTGTTCAATCTCAGTTTTAGGGCACAAATTATAGCATATTCCGAATCCATCTCTACAAGTATTAGCATCTTTACATGACCCGTCTTCTTTCGGGACTTCTTTGATCATGTCAAATTTAATATTATCGCAGAAGGCTCCACAAGCACCACAAAAAACACATTTTCCAGAAGTAATTACTTCAGATTCTAATTCTTTCCAACCTTTTTGTATTTTATTAATATACATAACTAGTGTTTCTCCTCCTTTAATTGCGTGAGGAATTCTTTTGCTTCTTGTTTTCCTAATTCATATGCTTCTAAATTGTTTTCAAGAGTAGAATAGGGTACAAATTTTTTGATGGTTTCAATAGCAGATTCTTCAGAAAAAATGCCTGAAAGAATAGTAAATGCTCCAAATAATATTGAATTTCCATAAACCATATTTCCAAATTTCTCTACTGCCATTTTCTGAATAGGCATTCCAATAACTTTATCAATTCCTCTTAAAGTTCGAAATCTTTGTATAGTTGAGGTATCCCAAATTAAAAATCCAGAATGTCCATTCTTTTTAAGATGATCGGGTTTTACTTCATTAGCAGCTTCTTCTGAAAGGATGATAAGAAAATCATAAGGTTTCATTGCCTTTGGATAATCTATTAATTTAATATTTCTGTCTAAATCTATGACTATTTCTGCCCAGCATTTTCCTCCGCGCGCAGATGAACTATAAGCTTCAGTTTGAGTTGCTGTTAGGTTTTCATATAACGAACTGGCGGTAATTATCATTTTTGAGAGTGTTATTACTCCTTGACCCCCAAATCCTACAATTCTAACTTCATATCTACTCATATTTAATCTTCTCCCATTGCTTTTTTCTGAATTTTAGCATATTCTTCTGAATATTCAGGTTTCTCAATATCATATCGAAATTCACCTATAATGTATCTATTAAATAGTTCAGCATCATCCATGAATAGCGCTTGGTTTTTTCTTACTGTATTTCTTTTTATCCAATCTATCATTTTTCCTCCAGTATCCATTTTACTACCCTGAATTCCTAAATTTTCAGCACCCAGACTATCGAGATTTTTACTCCCAAAATATGTTAGGCAAGGGGTGATAACTTCAATCACAGAAGTTCCTTTATGATTTAAAGCTTTCTTAAAATATTTCATTAGAGTTCGTGGGTGTGCTACCGTAGTTCTAGCGATATATGTTGCACCCGCAGCTAAAGCTAATTTCATGGCATCACTTCTATTTTCAAATGTCTTGTAAGGTGTAGTTGTGCTTTTTGCTCCATACAATGTAGTTGGAGCACCTTGACCCCCTGTCATAGCATATATACTGTTATTAAAGATAAGCATAACACAATCGAGGTTTCTACGACAAGTATGAATAAAATGATTCCCACCAATTCCTAAACAATCTCCATCTCCGGTAAATATAATAGGTTTTAATTTTGGATTTGCCATTTTAATTCCTGTAGCTATTGCAGGAGCTCGACCGTGAAGTGCAAAAATCTTTTGAGAGGTATGATGTACTAATGTTACTAATTGTGTATAACAACCAATACCTATAATTAATGGAAATAGTTTAGGATCTAGTTTTTCATTCTCAAAAACACGAGTAAAAAGATGTCCAATTATACCATACCCACATCCTGCACAAAAAAGGGAATTAAATTTACCATAAAGATATCCACCCATTGAAAACTGGACATATGGATGGTCTGGTTTCTCAGATGGATATCGTGGACCTAAATCAGACATTATTTTGATACCTCCTTAATAACATTTAATATATCATCTGGATGATGAAAATCTCCCACTTTAGGGATTTTAAAAATTGGAATTTCAAGCTTTTTAACTCTTTCTACTTGTTCCGCTATAAAACCTGTATAGTTTAATTCGGGTACAATAATTGCTTTAACGTTTTTTACAACTCTCTTTACTTTTTCATCGGGAAAAGGCCAAATTGTTATTAATCTAAATATACCTATTTTTATTCCCTGTTCCCTTGCCATATCAACTGCACGATAACTAGCTCTAACAGGCAGACCATATGCAATGATAATAATATCCGCATCCTCTAATTTATATTCTTCGGTTATCGAAATCTTATCTATATTAGATTTTACCTTTTCAATTAACATTTCCATAAATCCTAATGCATTTGATGTTGGAATTCCTGCATTATTATGAGGTAGATGGAGAGACATGGGGGGAAAATAGTCTGTACCAACGATTGGAGGTTTTGGTATAATATATTCTCCAGTATTATTATCCTTAAAAGAGTATTTATATGTATAATCTTGAGGTAATTCACGGTTAATGACTCTCTTAATTAGCTCTTCTTTTGCAGGGATATAAACAGGTTCATGAAGATGTCCTAAATAAGCATCTGAAATAATAAATACAGGACATCGATAGGTTTCAGCAAAATTGAAAGCCGTAATAGTTAAATCAAAGAGTTCTTGGCAGTTCATAGGTGCTAAAGCGATTACTTGAAATTCCCCATGACCTGCAAAACGTATTAATCCTAAATCATTATGATGGGGTGAGGTTACAGGTCCATGACTACCAGGACCAACGCGTTGTACATCACATAAGACAATAGGAATTTCAAGATTTGCTGCCATTGATATCGTCTCGACCATTAAAGATAAGCCTGGTCCGGAAGTTGCAGTCATTGATTTTGCTCCAACTAAAGATGCACCCACGATAGCATTTATTGATGCTAATTCGTCTTCCATTTGAATACAACATCCTCCAACTTCTGGTAATCGTTTAGTAAGATGCTCAATAACTTCAGTTGATGGAGTTATTGGATACCCCCCAAAGAAATCCAAACCTGCAGCTAATGCTCCTTCTGACATTGCAACATTTCCCATCATAACATATTTCCCTTCTTGTAAATATCTCTTACCACCTTTTGTACTCATTTTTTTCTCTCTCCCTATTATGTTTTAGCTTTTTCACTCTTTTTTTCTTCCTTATCTAGAATATAAATACACCAATCAGGACAACCAAATTCACATCTTCTACAAGCTGTACAATAGTTTGCTTTTCCTTCCTTTACTCTAGGAATATAAGCAATACGCATATTCAATTCATTACTGAGCTCTAAAATACCAGTTGGGCATAAAGAAATGCACATTTGACATCCTCCGCACCGATTTTTATTAAGAAATAGTGAGAATCTCTTTTTTTCGTTTTCCAACAATTTTGGGATTATAATCAACTCACTTAGTTTTTTAATTGGGTTATTAAATATTTTAGATGTTATAAATTTCGATTAATTTAATATTAAGTATAACGGGATATAAGCTTAAATAAAATAAGGTTAAATCTTTTTTTAAACGTATAACTTAATCTAACTATGACAAAATTAATCTTCTTAGGGTGCTTGTCAAATTCTAAATATAAGGATACATGTGCTAACGCTATAAAAATCATAAAGAAATTAGATCAAGAATATAAAGTGATAGATAATACTCCTTGCTGCGGCGCATTAGCATATAATACTGCAAGTGAAAAGGAGTTAGAGGCACATGTTAAATTTGTGAATGATTGGTTTAAATTAAACGACGTTTTTGAAATTGTCACAATTTGTGCGGGTTGTTACAATTATCTTACTAAATTTTATCCTTTATACTTGGGAAATGATTTTAACATTGATATAAAACATTTATTACAATTTATATCAATACCAGAGAATTTACAAAAGCTTGACTTAAAATATCGAGGAAATAAAATCAAAGTTGTTTATCATGATGCATGTCACCTCAGAAATGCACAAAAACCTATATTAGAAGAACCAAGGATGATAGTTAATTCAATAGATAATATTGAATTATATGAAATGGAGCATAATAGAACTAATAGTGATTGTTGTGGCGCTGGAGGAGGAGTCTATTCTATTTTTAAGGAAAATAGCGATTATAATTCTAGATTAATCTTTGAGCAATCTAAGGAGGGAAAAGCCCTGTTAACAGCATGTCCTTTTTGTTATACAGCACTTAAACGCATTAAAGAGGAGAACCATATAAAAAAGCCAGTTATTAAGTTTGAAGATTTTATAGCTAAAATAATGGAAGGAGTTGATCCCATTAGTGAGTAATAAAGGAAATGAATTATATGAGACGGTAAAACAAAGAATTAATATTCTTCAAGATGAGAACTGTCTAGAAAGAAAATTTGGGGATTTTTGGAAATTAGCTTGTACTGTGAAAACTAGACAACATGACATGAGATATCTCTATGATGATACAAGTAGAGAATTTGTAGAAAAATATAGAGATCAACTAATCAAGATAAGAGAAAATTTTGTTGAAAATATGGAATATTATGTAGAAAAATGTATAGATATTATGCGCAAACAAAATTTTAAAGTACATTATGCTAAAACTAACAAAGAGGCCCAAGATCTTTTCATGGAAGAATTAGGAGATAGTAAATTGATCTATAAATCGAAATCAGTAGAAGCAAAGGATATAGGTATTATTGACGTATTGGAGAAAAAAAACATTAAAATTAATGAAACCGATTTAGGAGATATTCTTGTACAACTTTTTAACTATAAATTACCAAGTTTTCAGGTTGGACCTGGTGCTCACTTTACAGAAAAAGAAATTGCAGATAAAATAAAAGAAGTATATGGCGTAGAGATTGAACCCTATGCGAAAAATATTGTAGAATTTTTTAGAAATTCATATAGGAAAGAACTTCTCAATGAGGTCAAAGTCTCTTTAACTTCTGCTAATGCGATTTCTGCTGAAGATGGTACTATAGTTTTGGGAGAAAATGAAGGTAATATAAGTTTACTCACAAGAGCAACCGAAAAACATATTGTTGTTTGTGGCATAACAAAAATTGTTCCTACCCTATTAGATGCAGTTTTGATTACAAAATTACAATCAAGAATTAATAATGTATCATTCAATTATATTAGTTTAATATCTGGCCCTTCAAATACTTCTGATATACAAGGAAGAAGTGTTACGGGAATGTATGGAGCAAAAGAGGTTGTTGTAATATTAGTTGATGATTGGCGTACAAAAGCCTTGAAGGAAAACCTCT
>JAEOTW010000310.1 GCA_016839655.1 Promethearchaeota archaeon
ATTTACTCAAAAATTCCTCTGAAAAAGGTCTTTCTTCAAATGGAAAAGATCCTAAAGGATTCGCTGCTTCTGCAATTTATATGGCAGCAAAATTTACTGAACATCGTAAAACCCAAACTGAAGTTTCGGATACTGCAAAAATAACAGAAGTGACTTTAAGAACTAGAATAAAAGATTTTAAGGCTCATTAAAATAGCATTGAAAATTTATTTGTAATAAATATATACAAATTATCTATTCCTTTTCTTTCAGAAAAACCATCTTTCTTCCGGAATGTCTAACATTAAAGTAATTCTTGAATTGTTCAATTTCTTCATGAATTTCTTCTAAACCTTCATTTTCCAACATTTTATCAAAAATATTTTGTATTGATAAGTAAAGTTCAGGAATGAATGTGTCGATCTGCGATAATTGGTAAGCCAGTTCTTTAATAGAAGAAAAATCTAATCTTAAATCGATTTCTCTTTTTTTAATTTGATCAAGTAGTTTTTTCTCCAGTTTTTTTCTAGAAATGTTGCTCCAAGTTAATTCGTAGACGAAATAATTCACACCTTGTACAGTTTCTGTTAAAAGAGCAGTTCCGGCAGCAATTTCAATACTACGAGTTATAATAAATGCTGTGAGTGTTCCGAGTACTAATGTTAAAGCTCTATAAATGAGACTTTTAATTAAACTTTCCTTCCATTCTATTTTACGTGTTTTCATTTTAGATATCACTTTTGTTTTTTAATTTTAATTTGATTATAAGATTAAAATTACAGTATTTAATTAGATAAATTTAGCCCTTTTTGGAAAATCATGCAGGATATATATTTATTAAATGGTAAAAGTAAAAATTTTGGATGTACCATTTTAAAGGACATTTTACTGAAGTATATTAATGAGCATATTTAAATCTTAGTTTCATTTAAATAAAACTGGCTCTATTTTTGTGTTTTATTGAGAGATATATGATCTATATATACATTATACATAATAATTTCATTTGCTAAAGGAGAATGAAGTAATAGAAAAGACTTAATAACTAATGATGATGAATTATGAATGCGTATGTTATAATTTTTTTATAAAATTATATTAGGATAATTGATTAACTTATTAAAATAGATAAATAATTGATTTTCTAATTCGGAGATAATGTCAAGATGAGTATCTATGCCGATGATGTTGTTAACTTTTCATCAGTGTTAAAAATAGCCTATAACTTCTTAACCGGTAGAGAATATTTCCACAAAAAAAAAACAAAAGAGAGAAAGACATTAATTTCTGTGGCTTCTGGCTTTCCAGATTTGGTATTTGCTGCAGATTCGATTCCTGTTTTTCCAATTCGCATGGAAAAATTTAAACTTAATTTATACTTACTAGCATTAAATTCAGCAACTAGCTTATTTGGCTGGAATATAACTACCAAATTATTAGGTATAGCAAGGCAAGTAGACTTTTTAAAGATTGTAGATAGTGTTCTAAATGATGTAATTAACTCGATCAATTCAAAATATAATATTTTGTACGAACAAGCAATTATGAAGAATGTTTCACCTGATTATTGTTTCGGTATTACATCGATATATGGAATGCATGTTTCAGAAGCAAACACTTGTGATTGTAGTTTAAATTTCACTTTGCGATGTAATAAATATAATCAATATCTTAAATCTTTAAGAGCAATAATTCCTAATCAAATTTGGGTAGATATTCCCCCAATTGATCGGGTCAATGAAGATAAACGCTTAGAAATTATGGTTGATAACGTTCAAAAAGCTATTCTGGAAATTGAAAATTTTACAGGAAATGTTATAACTGATAATAGTTTAAATAAGCAATTTAGGATAGCGAATCAAGTAAAAAGATATTATAAATCTATTATATGTGATATTAGCACTTCAGATTTTTATCCTTGTAATCCTGCTGCTTTCTCAGAAATTCTGGCATTACTAACAATTTCTTTCCAAGATTTTAATTCTAATGCTCAAAGGTATTTAGAAAATATAAGTCAATTAGTAAAAGAGATGAGAGATCGTATAGAACGAGGTATTGGGATGGATGTATCTAATATGCCAAGAATATTAATGAGTCCAATATTCAATGGATGGGAACCAGAGAGCCAAGAAATTGTATATGAATTAGGAGGGAAAGTTATTTACTCCGATTGGGAGATATTGGGTTTATTGGAAGAAATCCCAGTTACTAAAGATTCCGATCCCGTTGAAATGTATTCCCAATTCCTATTAAATGCCTCAAATAAGGGTTTGTTTTGTTTAAATAATTGTGATGCTTTAATCAATACGTATCAAAAATATATTAAAAAATCTAGAATTGATGGTATTATTATTAATGAATTAGCAAATTGCCATCTAGATTCAAATTGTTATGAAGTATTAAAAAACAAAATTAGAAATAGTCTTAGAATACCATCAATTAGTCTCAAATTTAAGAAGATTGGTGATAATCTAGAAAAAGTTAAGACGGAATTAGAATCTTTTATGGATTTGTTTAGTTAAGGATTTACATTCCGAAAAAGTCTGATGGTTTTAATAGATGTTGATCCTCCTTCTCCTTCTTCGCTTTTTCATGAGGGTCTACCCATTCCTCATCACCTTTTGATGCTTTTGTGGTTGATCCTCCTGGAGCCTTCAATCCTGAAGGTTTTAAACTGATATCGGCAGATATTTGTTCTGGTTGTTGTCCCACTGCTACTGGAGCTGCTGGTACGTAAGTAATACCTCCTGCTTTCAAGACTTTTAGTTCACTTAATACTTTTTCAAGATTCATTGATTGAACACTTTTATTCATTGTATCCATTATTTCCTTCAAGGATTTTGATGTTTCTCTTAATCCTTTGGGATTAATTCCTGTAAGTAATGAATCTAAATTAGCACTAATGTTTTCATTTAATTCACTTAATGACTCCAAAACGGTATTCCAGTGTTTATTCATCTGAGATTCAATGGCGCTTATCATTTTGATAGTTTCATTCATAAAGTTAACGTGAGCTTCATATCTTTCCTCATCTTTTGCACGTAAGTCAGATATAAGCATTATTAGCTTCCGTAGGGCTTCTTTCTCTTCACTCATTTTTAACCAAAATATATATTATTTTTTCTATTATAATATGATTATAAAGAAATTTATATATATTCATTTAGATCATAAACGAAGTTATAGAAATTCAGTAATACAAATTTAAGATTTTTAAATTTTGATTAGAAATGTTAATAAGTAAAACTCAATGGATTAAGAATCCCAAAATTCTTGAAATTAATACGGTCCCTTGGCTTCATTCATTATCAGAATTTTATAATACTCCTATTAATTTGAAAAATATTCCTGAACAAATTATAAATCAAGAAATTAAATTATTTGACGCAATTTGGTTAATGGGAGTTTGGGAAAGAAGTCCTGCTAGTAAAAAAATTGCTCTTGAACATCCAGATTTGTTAAAAGAATATCATAAGACTTTACATGATTTTAGAGATGAAGATGTCATTGGATCACCTTATGCCGTATATTATTATCATATAGAGAAGAATGTTGGGGGGATAGATGGATTAAAAGAAATTAGAGATAAATTAGCGAAGCAAAGTATTAAGTTAATATTAGATTACGTCCCTAACCATGTATCTATTGATTCATTATGGACATTTGAATCAGATCTGTTTATAGAGGGAACTTTGGACGATTTAATGTCTCATCCTTACGAATATTTTAGTATTGGGGAAAAAATATTTGCTAATGGTCGTGATCCAAATTTTCCAAGTTGGACAGATACAATTCAAATCAATGCTTTTTCTAAAGAAGCTAGAAATAAAACAATAAACACCTTACTCGATATTGCTGAACTTTGCGATGGAGTTCGATGTGATATGGCTATGCTGATGACTAATAAGGTTTTTAGTAAAACCTGGGGTGAAAAAGCAGGTATCGTTCCTGAGAAAGAATTCTGGGAAGAAATTATTTCTGCAATTAAACAAAAACATCCAAATTTTAATTTTATAGCGGAAGTATATTGGGGTATGGAATGGGAACTTCAACAGCAAGGATTTGATTATTGTTATGATAAAAGACTATATGAGAGACTTGTCTTTGAGAATGTTAATGCTATTAAAGATCATTTAAAAGCAGAATGGAATTTTCAAAGCAAACTTGTAAGATTCATTGAAAATCATGATGAAATTAGAGCTATTGAGAAATTTGGATTAGAAAAATCGCAAGCCGCAGCAATTATAGTGACTACTTTACCGGGCGCTAGATTAATATATGATGGTCAAATGCACGGAAATAAAATAAAGCTAACTGTTCAATTAGGAAGGCGTCCTACTGAAGAAAAAAATAACCAAATGTTCTATTTTTATCAAAAATTATTAAAAGCTATACCAAGCCAAGATTTTTCGGATCCTAACTGGTCTCTCTGTGAAGTAAATCCAATCAATAATGATGATGATACATATACAAATATAATTTCCTATTTATGGTGGTCCAATAATAGTTATCGCCTTATTATCGTAAATTTTTGTCCCAATTACTCAAAAGCTCATATAAAAATAAGTCCATTCCATTTTGACACTTATAGATGGAGATTTTCTGATTTACTTAATAATGAGTCTTATAAATATAATGGTGAGGATTTATACAAACATGGATTATATATTGAATTAGAGCCATGGAAAGGACATATTTTTGAAATTTCTAAAGAATAATTTAGTGAAATAATTAGAATATTAAAAACTGAAATTTATTTTGAATTTTAGTGGACTGTAACCGTTTTTGCTAGATTTAATGGTTTATCTGGATCTAGATTATGTTCAAGAGCTGCATAATAAGCTAATAATTGAAGAGCTGGAATAAAAGTTATTGAACTAAAAATTGTATGATATTTATCCTCAGATTGAGGTATTCGAATTGTAATATCACTCATACTAGTAATTTTGGTATCATTTTCTACAACTAATGAAATAATTTTACCCCCTCTTGCTTTAAATTCCATAACATTTCCAACCAACCTTTCATAGGTTTCATCTGGAGGTGCGATAAAAATAATAGGATATCCCTCTCTTACTAATGAAATCGGCCCATGCTTTGCATGTGCTGCTGCATATCCTTCAATAAACCTACAAGCAACTTCTTTTAATTTTAGTCCACCTTCTTTTGCTGTTGCAATTGAAGCGCCACGGGCTAAAAAGAAAAAATTAAGATTTTTTTCTAAGTTTTTTACAATAAATTTAATTAAGTCAACATTTTTTCCAAGAAAGTCCTCTATAATATTAGGGGTTGATTGTAAACCCTTAAAATATTTCTGAATTTCTTCTTCTGAAAGTTCTTTTCTCATTTTAGCGATTTCTAAGGCAATTAGTGCAAGTGTAAGAACCTGAGTAACATAAGTTTTTGTAGCAGCGACTCCAATCTCAGGACCTGCTTGAGTAATTATTACTTTATCAGAATGTCTAGTAAGTGTTGATCCAACAACATTTGAAATTGATATTATTTTTACATTTGGTTTATATTCTTTGGCCCATCGAATTGGTTCAATTAGATCAATGGTTTCTCCTGATTGTGATATTGCTATAATTACAGAATTATCTTCAAGCGAATTACCTAATTGAGTTTTAAACTCAGAACATTCTATAGCTTCTATATACTTTCCAAGAAACTTTGTAATAATAAATTTTCCTGCTAATGACGCATAAAAAGAGGTTCCCGCTGCTGTGATATATATATGTTCAGCGTTTATTAATGTTTCAGCAAATTCTTTCAATAAATTGACAGGTATTTTCATTGTTCTTCTTAGAGCACTTGGTTCTTCATAAATCTCTTTTAACATAAAGTGATCATATCCTTGTTTTTCTGCTGCGTCTAAGTTCCATTCAATGAACTGGATATCTTTCGATATTGGATCCTGAGGATTATTGAGATCATAAAATTCTACTTCTCCAGCTCTTAAAACTGCCATTTCATCATCTTCTAAAATATAACAACTACGTGTGTAAGGTAAGAATGCTGGTATATCTGAAGCGCAATAAGTTGATTTCCCTTCTTCTATCCCAATTATCAAAGGTGATTCTCTTCGAACAGCAATAATAGTATCTGGATAATCAGCATGACAAATAGCTAATCCGTATGCTCCCTTACACTTTTTAACGGCACTGACTACAGCTTCTTTCAAATCTCCATTATTTTTCATGTTTTCTTCAATTAAATGAGGGATGATTTCTGTATCAGTTTCTGATTTAAACACATGCCCTTTGGATGTCAACTCTTCTTTGAGTTCAAAAAAATTTTCTAAAATTCCATTATGAATAACTGCTATTTTATTATTACAATCCAAATGAGGGTGACTATTTATCTTCGTTGGAGGACCATGAGTTGCCCATCGAGTATGAGCTAATGCAACCCTACAACCATTTGGAAATTCATCTAACTTTACTTTTTGATGGATTTCTTCAATTTTGCCAGCATCCTTCTTTACAAGTAGCTGAGATTCGTATTGAGTAACTATCCCACAAGAATCATATCCTCTATACTCTAAGCGTCTTATCGCTTCAAGAGCAATTTTACCAACGGATTTATTTTGGTTTGTAGTTATCCCGAATATACCACACATAGTTGTTCATTACAAAATTAGATTAAATTTAGTTTCTGCATATTTTTCATTGCAAGATTATTCAATTCTATTGAGTGGTTTATATCTATGGTAGATTCACCTGAAATTCTTAAATATGGGCTTGTTCCAGACCTTCTTATTAAAAGCCACCCATCTTCAAAATCGAATCTACATCCATCCATTTTATTTATATTGATATTTTTTTTCCCTAGATTTTCAAACGAATCCATCATCTCATCGATGATATTTTGATGAATCTCCTCTGAAAAGGGAATATCTTTGTTTAATTTAAATTTTTCAGCGTAATATGGATATTCGGGTATGTCTTTTAATAAATTCTTTAGACTTGTTCCAGTTTTAGTTATCATTTGTAATACAATAGCAATAGTAACTATTGAATCTGGACCAAAATGGTAATTAGGCCAAATATAAGTTCCAGAAGTCTCACCTCCCAAAAATCCCTTAGATTTTTGTAATGCTATAGAAACCTTAATATCACCAACTTCTGTTCGAATAACATCACATCCAAGAGGATTTAAGACATCATCAATCAAGCTAGAAGAGTTAATCGGAGTAGCTATGTTTAAATTTTCTTTAGATACGATATTTTCTTGAATAAAATATCGTGCTAATAATGCTAATAGTCGAATTGGATCTACAATCTCACCATTTTCATCTAAAAATATAACTCTATCAGCATCTCCGTCTAAGGCGATGCCAATATCTTCTTGATCAGATATTTTTAAAAATTTTGATAATTGGATTAAATTTTCTTTACTTGGTTCTGAATGTCGTCCTGGAAATCTTCCATCCATTTGACTGTTTATAGTCATTATATTTACATCGTACGCAGAAAGAAGTTTTGGTACTATATCACATCCGGATCCATTTCCAGGATCAACTATAGCATATAAGCTACTTCCATCAAATTTAATCTGATCTGTTATTTTTGAAATATGAATATCATTTATATCATTAATCTCAGTAACTTTACCAATTTGATCATATTCAATTTTTAGAAAATCTTTTTGATCGTAAATTCTTGAAATTTCTATTTCTTGTTCGGGGGAATATCCTACTCCAGAAGGATTCCATAATTTCAAACCTATATACTCTGGAGTATTGTGTGAAGCAGTGATCATAACTCCCGCATCAGCTTCTAAAAAACGTAGAGATGCTGCCAATGTAGGTGTAGTGACAATTCCTAACGTTTTGACATTGCATCCACAACTTACAATCCCCGAAATTAATGCATATTCTACTGGTAAAGCAGACATCCTAATATCTTTGCCAATTACAATTGTACTCCCAGTTTTTAAAAAGGTTCCCATTGATAATCCCACTTCCAATGACATCTGTGGTGTGAACATAAGATCCGAATCTGAGTAATTCAAAAATACACGTCGAATCCCAGAAGTACCAAAAATCGAATTTGTCATTATTCCTTTCTTATGTATAATTTATGTTTTTTAGTAAATACAACAGTATCTTATTATGAGATTTAGAAGGTTTTCTACTTTTTATATTTAATTTGTAAAATTCACGACAACAAGAGAAAAAGATATAAGGAAAGCTATTGAACAGATTAAATTCTGTTGTATAAGTTCTTGTTTTGAAAGTTTTAAGAGAAAAGGAAAAACTATTAATTTTTTAAAAATATTCTTTAAATAGTACTCTATCAAGATTTTTGGCTTCCATTTTTATAGATTATGATTTTTCAAGGATTATTTAACATATTGGATTTATACTTTAAGGAAATTGATCTTTTCTATAATAATATCGATCAGTATTTCAAAGATAAAATTACTAGTTCATATAGTGATGTAGAAGTAAATGAAAGCAATATTACCCAAAAATTGGAAGAGTTTACAAAATATATTATAAAAATTTTTGAGGAAATTGGATTAGATATAAAGAATATTGAAAGTGAATTTTTGGATCCATTTTTGGAAATAAATAAGAAAGACAAAAAAGAGATTTCCTCAATGTTAGAACTGTATGAAAGAAAAATAGCACCTATAATCTATGAAATTTTTTTAGAGAAAATTGTTGATTATCTTGTAGATGTTGATGTTGCTCCTTTAATGTTAAAATTGAAATCTGAGGGTTTTTTAACAATTGAATTCATTGTGGAACTTAGAAATCTAAAAACACTTATTGATCAAACCCCTGAAAAGAGAGAAAATTTAAAAAAATATATTCAAATTCAAAAGAAAATTATTGATAAATTTAAAACAAATAAGCAAAATATTGAGAGTTTAGAAGATCTAGAGGAACCACAATTTAAGCTTCAGATATTATATTTGACTTATAGAATTATCCATTTTTTTCACCTTCAAAAAACATTTGATTTTTCTCATATCATCTCATTTTTAGAAAATAATGTTGATGAATGGTTAATAGATGTTCCTATGGTATCTTTGAAAAATCCGGACATTTATTTTTGTGGAATTTACTTAGCACAACATCTAAAAGTTAATCTTGATAAGGAGAAGATTATTGACTTCTTGAAAAATTTATATGAAGAAGCTATAGATAGATATGAATCACCCCTTTTCGAAGCAACAGATGGTGCATATTACTTTATTAAATCTACTGAATTGATGAAACATTGGTTAAGTTACGAAAAAATAAATATTATCGTTAAAACAGATTCTAAATTTTATGAATCTAGCTATCTAAAAGATCTTGAGACTTCTCAACTAGTTGTAATCTTGAAAATGTATGCACAACTAGGAATATCTAAAAAAGAGAATTTAATCAGAGCTATTAAAGAAGAAATTGAATTAAGAGTAACTCCTGATGGAATTAAACAATTTAGGGATGGGTTTGTGTCATCAGAAGCTACTTATTATGTTCTTTTTAATTATTATATGAGCTATGAACTAGATAAACTAAAGGATTTTAATATATTAGAAAACATAGTTTCTCGAATTTACAGGAATTTAGAACTTCTTGATTTCTCGATAGACACAAATTACGATTTAATTAGTGAATTAATTTATTCCCTCGAAAGTTTAAAACTCTTTAATTGTATTGAAACAAATGAGATGATACTTCACTTAGCAAAGTATTTATTTCCACAAGAAATATCCGAAAAAATTTCAAATATAAAAGAAATAATTAGGGAAAAAGCCAAATTCAGGCACTTAAAAGTGGATCGAGTTACTGGAGAGACTATTTATTAAATGGGATATAATAGAAGATCTAATTTATTTCTCAAATGAATAAATTTTAAGAAGCATCATAACTAAAAATTATAAATTTAATCTAATCATTTTACTAAGATAATACTATATAGTGTTGATATATATGGATCTAAAAGTTTTTGAATTAGTTTATAAAGATAATCGATGTAAAATTAAAGATAAACAAATAATTAAATCTAAACTTGAAGATATAGTCGGAGAACAAAATTTTTCAACAAAAGATATTGATCTTCTAGCTTATTCAAAGGATTCGTCTCTTATTTCCTTTAATTGGGCACTTCAAGGTAAAATGGCAGGCTTAGCAGATTTTGTAATATGGCCAGAAAGTGTAACACATATAAGCGAAGTTTTAAAGTTTGCAAATCAGGTAAATATCCCTGTTATACCTTATGGAGAAGGATCTGGAGTTGTTAGTGGAGCTGTACCAGTTAGAGGAGGGATTATAATTGACATGAAAAAATTCAATAAAATTCTTGAGATTAATGATACAAATTTGACTGTAACAGTTCAAGCGGGTATTAATGGAATGAATTTAGAACGCTACTTAAACAATAAGGGATACACAACAGGTCATATCCCACAATCTCTCTATATTTCTTCTTTAGGTGGATGGATTGCACACCGTGCTGCTGGTCAATTTAGTACAAAATATGGAAAGATTGAAGATATTGTATTAGGAATGAAGGTTGTGTTACCAAAGGGTAAAATTCTCCATTTTAAAACCATAGCCAGAGCTTCAACAGGACCCCAATTTGAAAAACTTTTTATTGGTGGAGGAGGGACACTTGGAATCGTTACTGAAGCTACTTTGAAGATTTGGCCAATTCCTGCAAAAAAATCTTTAATTTCTTTCGCCTTTCCTTCAATTGAAGATTCTTTCAATGCTGTTAGACAAATATTAAGGGAACAAGTTTATCCTGCTGTGATTAGAATATATGATCAATTTGAAACTTCAAGACACTTTCCAGACATTGATCAAGCCAAAGAAAAAGTAATGACTATATTTGTTTGTGAGGGTAATGAAAATCTTGTAGATTTAGAAGAATCAATAACAAGAGAAAAATCTAAGGATAATTCAGGGATTGACTGTGGAACACATCCAGTAGAACATTGGTTTGAGACTAGATTTAAAGTTACTGAAACATCAGCAATGCCACCATATAAAATTGTATTTGATACTATTGAAGTTGCTTCTCTATGGGAAAATGCATCAGATATTTATCACTCTGTTCTAGAATCAATGAAAAATTTACATGGATTCATAATGATTACTGCTCATGTCTCACACTTTTATCCAAATGGGGTAGGGATTTACTTTACTTTTGGTGGAGTCCCTTCGAAAGATCAAACAGATTTAGAATATTATCAGGAATGCTGGAATACAATAATTAAAGCAGTAGTGGATTCAGGAGGCTCAATTGCTCATCATCATGGGATAGGGATAAATAGAGCTCATTGGATGGAAAGTGAATGGGGTAAATCTATGGAGACTCTAAAGGATATTAAAAAGATGCTTGATCCTAACAATATTCTCAATCCTGGGAAAGTTTATGAAAATACCTGGAAAGGAGGTGTGGAATAAATGGGAGTCGAAGAAACTTTAAAAAAATATAGTTGGATTCTACCACTTATTCAAAAAGCTGATAGAGCTACTAGATCCAAGATAATGAAAAATTTTCGTCAAAAAAAGACGAATTTTTTTCCAGAAGAAGATGTTAAAGCTGATGTAGATAGTCTAATCAAATGTATGCTGTGTCCTAACATGTGTAGATTTGATTGCGGAACTCTACAAGCATCTTCTACTGAAACGATGAGTCCTGCCTATAAAGCTCGAATTGGATATTATTTAACCATGGGTAAAATTGACCCATCAAAAAAAGAAAATAAAGCATTTGTTGATCTAATGTACAAGTGTACAAATGAGGAAAATTGTAAAGTTTGGTGTCCATTCGAATTTTCTGTTGTATCTCTCTTAGAAACAGTAAGAGACGATTTAAATGACAAGGGATTAATGCCAGATTACTGCAAACAGCAGATAGATAAGTTAAAGAAAACTAATACTATAGAAGATCATAATATATATGAGACTTATAAGGAGAAAGGTATTGAAAATATAGAAACAGATGGCAAGGACGAGGTCTTCTATTATATAGGATGTGAATCAATGAAATGTCCAGAAGTTATTAAAGCTAACTTGGAAATATTAAAAAAAGCTGGAATTAAATATTCTACCAATCTTGATAGAAAAGTATGCTGTGGGGGACCCGCGTTTAATATTAGGGATCTAGAAACCGCTAAGAAATTTGCGGGTATGAACCAAGAACTTATTGATCTTACAGGAGCTAAAACAATTATTTCAGACTGTCCTGGTTGTGTCTTAACCCTATCTAAACGTTATGAAACTATTGGACTAAATATTGAAAAAGAAATACTGCACACGGTTCAATACTTTAAAAAATTAATAGAAAATGGAAAATTGAATATTCAAAATGATGTTCCAGAAAAAATTAATAAGGTTACTGTTCACGATCCTTGTCTTATTGCTAGAAATCTACAAGATACCGAATCAATAAGATATCTATTAAAGAAGATTCCTGGGATTGAAGTAGTTGAACCAGTTTACAACAAAGAATACGTCCATTGTTGTGGTTGGAGTGGTACTGCTCATTGGGCAGATAAAGACTTAGCGGTGAAAGAAGCACGAAACAGAATTAATGAATTAAAAGAAACAGGTGTTTGTACTTTTATTTCTGCTTGTCCTTTATGTGAGTTAGGATTAGCATATGGAATTGAGGAGACAGAAAAAGAAAAATATAAAATACTAGATATATCTGAATTATTATTAAAATTACTATAATATATAAATTAATGATTTAAGTGGTTATATGAGTGATTTAATTTGTACGTTTGATGTTGGAACTACAGGAACAAGAACAATTATATTTGATATTAATGGTAGGGAAGTTGCTAAAGCATATGAAGAATATCCTGTCTTTGAACAACCCGTTGGTATTTCAGAACAGGATCCAATAATTTGGTGGAATGCTGTTAAAAACACATGCAATAGAGCCATAAAAACAATTAATAAAGATGATATTATTGGAATCTCAGCATCATTTGTTAGAGGTACTGCTACTATTATTAATGATAAGGGGGAAGTATTACACCCTGCTTTAACTTGGATGGACGAAAGAGAAGAACACACAGCATTAGAATGGAAAAAGGAGGAAGATCTCAGAAGAACAATTCCCAAATTACTCTGGATTAAGAAAAATAAACCAGATTTGTTTAATAAAGCATATAAAATTATATTCCCAGATTCTTACATATACCTGAAATTATGTGATGTGTATGTAACAGACCCAACAAATGGAAGTTTCGGAATTTTGAATACCAATACATTAAAATGGGACGAGGAGTTAGCAAATTCATTTGGATTACCAATAGAATTATGGCCAGAATTGCATTCTCCGGGAGAAGTTATTGGTGAATTGACTAGTTCTGCAGCACAAATTTTAGGTTTAAAGAAAAATACTCCAATAGTACTAGGTGGTGGAGATCAACAATGTTCATCATTAGGTTTGGGAGTTATACACAATGGTCAAGCCAAAGCTACTACTGGGACTGGTACTTTTGTTGATTACGTAGTGGATAAACCAGTTGAACCAGCTGGAGACATTCCAATTTTCTCTTGGCCTTCTGTTGTCAAGGGGAAATGGAATATTGAGGGTATAGCTCCAGGAACAGGTATGATATTCAAATGGTTTGTGGATAATTTCTCACAATTGCAAATTAATGAATGTCGGGAGAAAAATATCAATGTTTATGATATTTTAACATCAGAGGCTGAAAAAATTCCCCCTGGTAGTGGGGGTTTATTATTTCTTCCAGTATATGTATTCCGAAAAGGAACTATTCATGGGTTAGGTTGGAATCACACTAGGGCGCACATGATAAGAGCAATAATGGAATCTGCTGCTCTGGCCACTAATATGTATCTCAATTTAGTAGAAGCAATGGGCGGTACTAAAACAACAGAATTAAGAGTTGATGGAGGGGCAATGAATAGTGATTTGTGGACCCAAATATTTGCAGATGTTACTTCAAGAAGAATTTTGGTACCAGAAGTTAAAGATGGTGCTGCTATGGGGGCTGCGATTTTAGGATTTGTTGGGTGTAAAAATTATGATACATTTGAAAAAGCAATTGAAAATATGGTTAGATTTCCAGTAATTAAAACTCCAATTAAAGAAAATTCTAAGACCTATAAGAAATTGAATAGAATTTTTATGCCAGCATTATTAGATGTATATAGTAAGAAGCGAGTTACTAAAGATCTTTAGCTTATATCTCTTTTTTCCTTTTTAAGTCTTAAATGTGAAAAATATTCAGTAATTTATTTTGAGTAAAATGTTAAATTTGGAAAAATTTCACGGTAAACCTCATTTTTCTCGCTATTTTTAAATTTAGAAAAGTATTTTTGGAATATTTAATTTCAAAAATTATAGAATATCAATAATTACTATTTCACATGCCTTATTTCAAGAACCAAGAGGGTTATAATCTATATTATGAAAATATTAACCCTGATTCAAAAGCGTGTACCATTATTCTTATTCATGGGTTTGCATCTTCTGCTTCATTTTTCAAATCTCAAATTAATATCTTAAAGAAGAATTATAGAATTGTTGCTTTTGATGCATTAGGGCATGGGAGGAGTGATCATCCTAAAGAAATTAATCTTTCAAAGAATCTGAGATACGATATCATTAGAGACTTAGAAGATCTCCTTAAATATTTAGATGTAAGCAAAGGATATGGTATAATAGGGCACTCTCTAGTTGGGGGGATGGTTGGGCAATTGTTTGCTAAAAAACATCCTAAAAATATCAAATTTCTTATCCTACTAAATTCTGGATATATTATGATTGATAATGTCATTAGAAATATATTTTATAACTTACTCCCGTATTTTATCCGAATGAATTTTTTAGAAGTTTTAGCTAATTCTGTTGAAAATATACTAGATAAAACTATCCCCTATATAATTACTGCTTTATCTGATTCATTGTCAGGATTAAATTTAACAAAAGAACAATTACATATGCAAATTGAAGACCAAATTTTTCGTATGATACATGAAATAAAAGAGTATGATCCATCAGGTATTAGTTGTCCTACCCTAATAATTGGGGGAAGACTTGATAATTTTGCACCTGAGCAGATGTCAGAAGAACTTCATAAGAAAATACCTCAAAGCGAGCTTGAAATCATCGATATGGCAGGCCATTTTATGCCCAATCAAAGATCTGAAGTTGTTAATGAAATAATATGTAATTTTATTAGACAATTTAAGTGAATATTGCATATAACATTCTAAATCACCTAAATTTAAAGTATTATGATTGATACTAACAAAAAAAATGACCAAAATATCTTCATCTCTTTTTTCAAAGAAGAAGTGAAAAATTTCGTAGAAGAAAGAAATTGGATTAGATATCATACTCCAAAAAATTTAGTTCAAGCAATTAATTGTGAAGCTGGAGAACTATCTCAACTATTATTGTTTAAAAACTATACAAAAGAGGAAATTTGGAACAATGAGAATCTTCTAACAAATATATCTGATGAAATTGCAGATGTATTTATTTATCTAATAAGTTTGATTAATTCTTTGGATCTAGATTTAAGCAGTATTTTCATTAATAAAATGAAAAAAAATAGAGTAAAATATTCAAATAAAGAATTTAATAATGGAAAATATTATAAAAAATCAAATTAAGAGATATTAAATGAGTAATATAAATAAAAATTTATTAGCTCCATGTGGGCTTTATTGCGGTGTATGTGCAATCCATATTGCAGATAAGAATAATAATTTAAAGTTTAAAGAAAAACTTGTGGATGTCTATAAACCTTTTTCCAAATCAATTGATGATATTAAATGCACAGGTTGTCTCTCAGAAAATCAAGATAGTATATTTGGATATTGTCAATCATGTCCAATCAGAGATTGTGTACAGAAAAAAGGATATAACAGCTGTTATCAATGCAATGATTTTCCTTGTAAATTTATAGATCGATTTCCTGTGCCTGTCGGAAAGAAAGTTATTTTAAGGGCAATACCTCGATGGAAAGAAATAGGGACTGAAAAGTGGGTTGAAGAAGAAGAAAAAAGATATCACTGCCCGGAATGTAATAATTCTTTATTCCGTGGAGCAAAGAGATGCAATAAATGTGGAATTTCAGTTAATGTAGATTGAAGTAGATATTATTTCTAAATTAATAATTAAAATTTTTAAAATTTTTTATACTTTTATTTACCATGGCTGCTATTAATATTGATGATATTATTAAGAAACAATTAAACTACACTTTAGATGAAACAGAATTTTCTAATTTGGGGGAACTATATCGAGGAAAAGTAAGAGACAACTATATTAAAAAAGACAAGAGAATCATAATTGCGACAGACCGCTTAAGTGCTTTTGATAGAGTAATAACTACAATTCCATTTAAAGGTCAGATGTTAAACCAAGTCTCGTCATTCTGGTTTGAAAAAACTAAAGACATTGTTAAGAATCATATTATTGATGTTCCAGATCCGAATGTGTCTGTTGTTCATCAATGCGATACAGTTCCAGTTGAGGTAATTATAAGAGGGTATTTAACAGGAAGTATGTGGCGTGATTATATTAAAGGAAAACCTACATCTGGTATAATGTCTCCAACCGGAATGAGAAAAAATCAGAAATTTCAAGAAATAATAGTTACTCCATCAACCAAAGCAGAATCAGGGCATGATATTTACTTATCAAAAGAAGAGATATTAAAGCAAGGAATGGTTGATAAGGATGTTTATGAGCAAATGGAAGAAGCTGCTCTTAAGTTGTTTAAATTTGGTCAAAATTTTTGTGAAAAAAATGGTCTTATCTTAGTTGATACCAAGTATGAATTCGGATTAAAAGAAGGAGAGATAATGGTTATTGATGAAATTCATACTCAAGATTCATCTCGATTCTGGCTCCTCGATACTTACAATGAAAAATTTGAAACTGGAAATGATCCTGACATTTTGGATAAAGAAATCTTTCGAGGATGGCTTATGGAAACTTACCCTTATGTCTTTCCTAATATTAAACCGGATGAAGATATTCCTCCAATTTCAGAGGAGATTAAAATAGAATTAGCAAAAAGATACATGAGAAGCTTTCAAAAGATTACTGGAAAGGAATTTCAACCAGAAATAGCTGATGTAAAAAAAAGGATTTATGATAATTTAAAGAAAGTCAAGTATTTATAGCAGTTAAGAAAAATTTAAATAATAATACATTGTATTTTTTCGTATTATGCTGAATTTAATACTTTTATTTTTAATTATTGCTTTATTTCTACTCAGTTTTATATACCTAATCCTAGATCTGGAGAGTTATCAATTAGAAAAAAATGAAGATTCAAAGAGAACTTTTATACCCAAACGAAGTCGATATGCTTTATTGTTTGGTCTACTTGCTTTGGTATCGTCTGTAATTCTTAGTATAGGTTATGTTTGATTCATAGCTAGTAACTACTTACTTTAATTTCAATGGTAAGTAGATATTTTTAAAATACTGATTTTATTTTCATCCTTAGTTTCTCTTCTTCGAAAATTCGGTTCTAACTTACTTTTAACACGTAAATTAAGTTGAGGATAATCTAACTCTTGTTGTTTTTGTCGATGAACATTATTTTTAAGTTAATAAGAATTAATAAAAATATATACTACTTCTTTTTTCGTAAAATGGCGCCTCAAGAATTCATAATAGAAGTTATTATTACTAACAAAGAAAAAGCTCGTGATCCTGTAGGTGAGACAATTAAACGTGATCTTCTTGCAAAAAAAGGTTATGATATGGTTTCAAACGTTCGAAGTGGACAGTATTTAAGATTTAATCTTAATAGTGAAAGTGAGGAACGAGCAAAGCATCTTGTTGAAGATTTATTAAATAAATTAAGAATTTATAACCCGGTAACTCAAAATTTCAAGATTTTAAATCTAAAAAAAGAGTCTTAAGAAAATATGAGTATAAAAATAGCTGTGATAATGTTCCCGGGTGCTAATTGCGATTTAGATACGGTTCACGTATTAAAAAATGTAATGAACATCGACGTTGATTTAGTCTGGCATAATTATTTCAAGGAATCTAAGTATGATGGAGTTATCTTGCCTGGGGGTTTTTCATTTGGTGATTATTTGCGAGGTGGAATCATCGCCGCTCATAGTCCAGCATTAGATGAAGCAAAAATAATGCTTAAAGATGGAAGGCCAGTAATAGGTATTTGTAATGGATGTCAAATTTTAGCTGAAGCTCAATTCATTCCGGGAGCATTTTTACATAATGATTCTCTCAAATTTATCTGTAAATGGGTAAATCTAAAAGTAGAGAATAACAAGACTGCCTTTTCAAATAAAATGAATGTTGGGGATGTTCTGGCTTTACCTATAGCTCACGCAGAAGGTCGGTATTTTGTTGACAACCTGAAAGAATTAGAAGAAAATAACCAAATTGTCTTTAGATATTCTACAGAAAATGGAGAACTTACAAAAGATGCAAATCCTAATGGATCGCTGGGAAGTATAGCAGGAATATGCAATTTAGAACAAAATTGCGTTGGCCTTATGCCTCATCCTGAACGTGCTTCTGAAAAAATATTAAGTCCAAACGATACTGAACATGGGAGAGTGTTCTTTAATTCCATGATTGAATTTATTAGAAGGAGGTTGTCCTGATGACAAAAATTAAGCTTAAAGGGGAAGAAGCAGATGTAGAGATGACAGGAGATGAATTTGAGAAAGTAAAGGATTTGTTAGAGAGAGAACCAAATATCACTGAATTAGGTATGTTTGATGTTATGTGGAGTGAACACTGTTCTTATAAATCATCACGTCCAAAACTTAAATTATTTGAAGATGCTGA
>JAEOTW010000050.1 GCA_016839655.1 Promethearchaeota archaeon
GCCCATTTATATGGTGATATTCACGTTCATATGTTAAGATATTTTGATTTGAGACCTTTCTGTCAGGAATGGGACCCACGTATGATTCTACAACATGGATTACCTCCGGTAGAGAGTTGGGCGCATTGTAGTAAATCAGGACCCGCAGGAAGCTTACGTGTTGCTGTGACTCATCTCGCTAAGTGGCTTGGAATAATTCAGGGCGAATTCAGTGGGGGACAGGGATATGATTATATAACTACTTTTTTAGCACCATATGCACGTGGTATTTCGGACAGAGAGATTGAACAATCAATGCAATGCTTGATTTTTGAGACTAATCAAATTTTTGCAGCAAGAGGAGGACAAGTACCATTCACTTCAATTTCTTGTACTCCAACTATACCTAATAGCTTATTAAATATTCCAGCGGTTGGAATACATGGAGAACTAGCAGGAACATATGGAGATTATAAAGATGAATGTCTCAAACTTTTTGATGCTTTAATCAATGTCTATATTCAAGGTGATCATAATGGGAAACTTTTTGCATTTCCAAAACATGAGATTAAGATTAAAAAAGAATGGTTGCATGAATTTGAACCGTCTTATTTAAAAGTAATGGAAGAAATCGCTACCATGGGAACTCCGTATTTCCTTAATATGTGTCCAGATTGGATGCCAGATGAAATTCACAGTCAATGTTGCAGAAAATTCTTAAGTGGAGATCAAATCATCGAGCATTGTAATCTAGATCCTGAAAAAAGAAAAAATGCAAACCTATGGGAAAATTATGTTACAATTGGTTCACTTCAAAGTGTTAGTTTAAATCTTCCTCGGTATGCTTATCTTTCAGAAAACGAATCTGATTATTTCAATGTACTAGATGAGAAAATTGAGCTTTCTGCAAGAATTTTATTAAAAAAATGGAAATTAATGGAGAGGAGATTAAAAACAGGGCATTTACCATTGTGTAGTGGTAAAATAAAAGGTAATCCTATCTTCAACTTAAAAGATCAGAATCTTTCAATAGGATTTACTGGATTAAATGAAGCTGTCAAAAGTCTATCTGGATATGAACTTCATGAAGATAATACTGCTTATGAGTTAGGAAAAAAGATTTTGAATTACATCGTTGCTAAATGTAATAGTATGACCCAAAGAGACGGTAAATCTTATTCTATATGGGAACAGCCTAGTGAATCAACAGCTAATCGCCTAGCAAAATTAGATTTAAAACATTTCCCCCAAAAAGCTATTGTACAGTCATCAGGTAAATCTGCTTATTACACCAATTCAAGCCACATTAGATATGACGCGGATTTACCTTTATTCGAACGTATAATAAAACAAGGAGATTTACATCCAATTATTGAGGGTGGAGTAATTACTCACATTTGGTTAGGAGAACAAAAACCAGATGTTTATGGTCTTTGGGAACTTACCAAAAACATTTGCCTTAATACAAATACAGCCTATTTTGCTTACACCATTGATTTTATTTATTGTCCTTCATGTAGGAAAATGTTTAGAGGGACTCAATTTAGTTGTCCGAAGTGTAATTCTGAGAACGTAAAAGTGTATTCAAGAGTTACGGGATATTATAGCGAAGTAAATAGATATAATCCCGGAAAAAGGGCGGAATGGGAAGCTCGTAGACGCGAGCATGTTTTTTATTAATTTTTACTTTTCTATTTTTTAAATATTATCATATTTTATACTATATATGATTAAAGAGTATTTACTTAAAGAAGTTCAAGAAATCGTAGACAATTGGATCTATAATCATGGGGGGTATTGGCCTCCTTTATCAATGATTTGTGCTAGTATGGAAGAATTAGGAGAAGTTGCAAGAGAAGTAAATTCTCTTTAGTCATATATAGTATAAAGTATGATAATATTTAAAAAGTTGAAAAGTAAAAATTAATAAAAAAGACGCTCGCGTCTACGAGCTTCCCATTCTGCCTTTTTTCCTGGATTATATCTATTTACTTCACTATAATATCCTGTAACTCTTGAGTATACTTTAACATCTCCTGATTGGCATTGTGGACATGTAAAACTTCCACCTCGAAACATCTTTCTACAGTGAGGACAGTAAATAAAATCCGGTGAATAAGCGAAATAAGCTGTATTAGTATTAAGACAAATATTTTTTGTAAGCTCCCATAAACCCTTAATATCTGGTTTTTGCTCCCCTAACCAAATATGAGTAATAACTCCCCCATTTACAATAGGATGATAATCTGCTTGTAATTGTATTCTTTTTGATAATGGTATATCAGCATCATAACGAATATGATCAGAATTTGTATAATAAGCTGATTTACCAGATGACTGAACTATAGCTTTTTTAGGGAAATGTTTAAGATCTAGCCGTGCTAATCTGCCAGAAGTGGATTCTGCTGGTTGTTGCCATAGAGAGTAGTACTTAGTATCTCTTTCTGTCATAGTATTACACTTAGCGACCATATAATTTAATATATTTTTTCCTAAATTATAGGCTGTATCATTTTCATGCAATTCAAAACCAGTCAAACTTTTCACCGCTTCGTTTAATCCTGTAAATCCTATCGAAAGATTCTGGTCTTTTATATTAAAAATAGGTTTACCACTTATTTTACCACTACATAAAGGCAAGTGTCCTGTTTTCAATCTCTTCTCCATTAAATTCCATTTTTTACGTAAAATTCTCGCAGAAAGCTCAATTTTACTATCTAATATTGCAAAATAATCATCTTCATTTTTAGACATGTACGCATAACGAGGAAGATTTAAACTAACACTTTGTAGTGAACC
>JAEOTW010000311.1 GCA_016839655.1 Promethearchaeota archaeon
CTTTAGACTCACAAGAATTTGAATTGAAATGGAAGACTAAAGTATCAACCTCTATTAAAAATGTGAGTTATCTTACAGGAGAAGATAAGAGTGTAAAGCATATTATTTTTGGAGGATATGATCGCACAATTAGAAATGTTACTGATTTTGAATGGGGTCAGAAACAACCACTTGAAATTCCTCAGAAAATAAATGTTGATGAGATTAAGGAGAGTAAAAAGACAGATTTAGCTAGTGAAATTGCTAAAATAAAAGAAGTCCCAACAAGTATGAGAGAGCATATTTTCAATTATTTACAAAAGGAGGGACATTTAAAAGGTTTAATAGAAGATTTATCAAAATTAGGTTATTCTGAAGATGCAATCTTAGATGAATTTGCACTTCTAAAAACACAGAAATCTGTAGTTTACGAGAAAGTCACATATCCAGTATGGAGTCTACCTAGTGAAGAATTTGAGAAAGAAATGCCAAAAGAAGTTGAAGCCGAAGTCATCGTCGAAGAACAAGAGAAACCTAAAGTACAACCATTAGTCATTGAAGAAACTGTAACACCAAAAAAAGAAAAATTAAGAACAGCTTTAGAAAGTGAATCTAAAAAAAAAGAAGTCAAAGAAAAAGTAAGTGCTGGAGGATCACTGGAAGATAAGATTATTGCATATTTAAAGGAGCAGACATTGGTCACAACAAAAGCACAATTCGTTAATGATATTAAAAACAAAGGTTTTTCTAATAGCCAGATTGAAAAAGAGATAAACAATTTGAAGGAACAAGGTAAAATTCAATATTCACGAGCCAAACCAAAAGGATGGAGCTTAACTGAATAATTATTCTTGAGGCTTCTTAATGAAAAATTCTTGTATTGTTTCTTGAAATGGTTCAAATTGATTTAATTCTGTAAAATCTACTTCGTTATATTTTTGAATGAATAATTGCAATACTGGTTCTACCCTTTCAAAAAATTTTCTTACAAGTTTATCTGATTTCTTTTTTGATTTATCAACTAGTCCATATAAAATGATTGGTTCTTTAACACGATTATCTCCTGATTGAATTTTAGCAATCTTAAAGATAAATAAGATATTTCCAGATTCTAAATATTCCATAGAATTGTTTTTAAAAGCAGTATCTACAAATGTATTAATAGCTGAAATAAAAGCACCTCTAAGATCTTTATTAATCCCAGATTCTTTTTGCATAGGGATTTCTTTCATTATATAGTTCACAAGGACAAATCCTCGAAATACAAATCCTAATTCATACAGTTCTTTCAATTTAGAATCAAAAATTATAATTAGTAATTATTTTACTATTAATGATTGTTAAAAAATTAATGTTTATTTTCATATTTATTTTTAGACCAAATGCTTAATTTCTATTAAAAAGACTGAATTAAAATATATTCTGAATTAATCGTTAAATACAAATTTTTTAATTTTTTGAAATTATAAGTTTTTTATACTAATATTGGTTTATTCTATTATATTATTCAAAAAAAAAATATTGATTAGTAAGGTTAGGGAGTATTTTTATGAATGAATCAGAGTCTCGTTTTTGCCCTTATTGTGGAATCGAATTAGAACACCCATACTGGGCTCATATCCAAGCAGAGCATCCAGATAAATATACACAAAAAGAAACCTGGATAAAATTATGGCAAGATTATCGTGGCTTAGGGATGGATGAAGAAACTTCTTTAATGGTAATATCAGAATTATTCAATGCAACTCAGGAAGAAATTAAATCTTTCTTAGAAAATGCTAAAGTTTTTTAATTTTCGTTTTTTGAAAAATTATTTTTAAAATTAAAATAAATAAAGAAATAGTTTAAATTTAAATCACTAAAGCTAATATCGAGTTAGAATTCTTCTTCTTCCTCGTCTTCTTTTAAGAGTCCTGCCTGTTTCAAAATATCTTCTATACTATCCCGAGCTTTTACTACTTGTTCATTCTCGTTTAAATTAAGTTTTTCAAGTGCATCATCACTGAATTCCATAATTTTCTTAATAGCTTCAGAAGAGAAATCTTTGATTTTTTCAGAGGTTTCTTCCATAAAGTCTTTTCCAGATTCACCAAAAACATTACCAAAGAAATCAGTAAAAGATTTATTTAGTTTTTCTATGAAATTTTCTTTTTCTTCTCCTTCATCACTCATTTTATTTCACTAATTTTTATTGTTTATTATATAAATTTTTTAAAATATTAAAATCCATACTTCTTTTTCTTAATTTTTTAGCGTTTTAAATTATTCTTTTTCGCTTCCAATTCTTAAGATCTTCTTTCTTATATCCAAGTAGATCAATAAATATTTCTTTGTTATGTGCACCAAATTCAGGTCCTGAATGCTCAACTGAACCTACTGTATCAGAAAATTTGATTAATCGATTAGGTATTGTGGCTTTTTCAACACCCCACTTAGAGAAATCAAAATGATCACATAGCATCCCTCTTTCTTTAAGATTTGGATGCTGATAAACTTCATCAATGGATAAAACATTACCACATGGAATTCTTACTGCCTCCAATTTTAGTAAAGCTTCCTCTCTTGTTAAATTCTTACTCCACTGTTCAATAATTCTATCTAATTCTTCTATATGATCAAATCGTTTTATAATGTTATCAAGATTTGGATCTTCTAGTAGTTGAGGCCTTTTTAACACGTCTTTCGCTAGCCTTCGGAACTGATTTTCAGTTAATGTAGTTAAAACTATCAAACCATCTTTACAGTTATATTGGTTGTAAATTGGTAAAAATTTTAACGTCAAATCGATATTTTGAGCTCTTGGAATAAATTCTTTTGCTTGAGCTCTAATATTCAAAGCAAACATGATATCGTGCATTGAAATGTCAATGAACTGCCCCGTTCCAGTTCTTTCTCTATGGTATAATGCTTGGCTTATTCCAATTGCAGCAATATGTCCTGCTGTATAATCTGCTATAGGTAACCTTGGTGGCCCTTCCTTGAATCCTAAAGCATCCAGAATTCCGGCTTGAGCTTGAATAATTATATCAAAAGCAGTCTTTTGTGTATATCGTTCTAATCCTTCATTTCCAAAACCTGATATTTTTGCGTATATTAATCGAGGGTTAATTTCTTTTAATACTTGATATCCTAACCCCCATTTTTCCATTGTTCCTTTTACAAAATTTTCCACAAGAATATCTGATTTTTCCACTAATCTTTTGAATATATCTTTCGCCTCTTCTTTTCTTAAATCTAATGAAATAGATTTTTTACCTCTATTTAAAATGGAGAATAATGGAAAAATTGTTTTATCGTAAAGAACAAATAAACGGAATGCTTCTCCAAAAGGGGGAGGTTCAACTTTTATTACTTCTGCCCCTTGATCAGCGAAAAAAATATTACTCCAGGGACCAGAAATAAATTGTGAGCAGTCCAGAATCCTTAGATCTTCAAATATTTTGACCATGAAATTTTAGAATTAAAAGCTTTTAAAATATTTTTTTAAAAATTCTCCTTATTTAGTGATTCTCCAATATAAAATTCAAGCAAAACTCAATTCATAGAGTTTTTTATTACTGCTCAAATCAGTTTTTACATTTTTAACAATTTCAAACAGACCATCTGAGAGTTTTTTCATTTCATTTTTCGCGGCATTAGCATGTCCAGATAATGCAATTCGACCAAACTCAGAATTAACAAGTTTAAGCAATTTTCTTCTTATTATTGATTTAGGAATCTTTGTAAGAAAATTCATTTTTTTTGGCAGAATAGGAATCCCTAGTTCTTTTAATGCATTAATGAATTCTCGAAATCCTTGAAGGGCTAAATTAATCAGTTCAATATCGGTTCCAAGTGTTTTATTACGTTTTTTTGCTGCATATCCTCCCATAGCTAATGGACTAATTAAAGCCATATGAGTTTTTAACCACGCATCAATATTTTCACTTATATCAACTTTGATTCCTGAATTTGTAAAATTTTTTTCAATATCTTCTACTCTTTCCGATTTTTTTCCATCAAGTTCTCCTACATATAAAATAGCATCATCTACATATGCTGCAATAATCTTATAGTTATCTCTATAACCTCCTGGACCTCCAAATCCAAGAAGAATTCTATTTTTTTCAATATACTTTAAATATTCAGTAGCTCCTGAAGGATTATTACCTGCAAAAATTATGAGTGGACTGATATTATTTTTTAGAATTGGCAAAATTTCACTAACCTGTTGTCTTTGCATAATTACTAAGATAACGTCATAAAAATCTTCATTCTTTAATTGATCTACAACAGTGATATCTGTTTTGTATTCCTTATGAAAAATGTCGTCTTGAATAATGAGTCCATATTCATTTAGATCTTCTAAACGTTTTCCTCTCGCAAGAATTGAAACATCATTTCCCCCAGTTTTAAGTTTATATGCAAAAATGCTTCCTATAACTCCCGCTCCATAAACTAGTATTTTAATAATATCTCACCATAAATCTCAAATTGATTTATCTAATTATTAATATGCAAAAATTATATTTAAATTTAGGCATGCCTAAATTAATATAAAAAATACTTTAAAATTAAACTTATTCTCATTTTCTTTTAAAAATTTGAGCCAATTACCTAGGTTTATAATTAATTAATTATTCAGAATATTATCAAAATGAAGAATCTAGAATTTTTATAAATTAATTATAATTCTGATAGTAGATATAGATTATAATACACATATAACCACCAATAAAAATTTAGGTTTTAAAATCATGTAATATTTTTTGGTATAAGGGAATTTATATGAATGAATCTCATTTCTTACATGGATTTTTAAACCCAAAAAGTGTTACCATCTATGGAGCTAATAACAAGGGAAGTTCATTAGCTGGTCTTCAGATCATGAATTTAATTAAATCTGGTTATGAAGGTAAAGTATTTCCAATTCATTTAAAGTTAGAATCAGTAATGGGTTTTAAAGCATATAAGACTATTAAAGAAATTCCTGAGATTCCTGATCTGGCTGTAATTGTACTTCCTGCCAAAGTTGTTCCTCAAATTTTTAGAGAATGTGGAGAAAAAGGTGTAAAAAGAATAATTTTAATTTCTGGAGGTTTCCGTGAATTAATCGGAGACCGCAAAAATTCACTTAATGATGAAATTAATAAGATAGCTAAAGAATATGGAATAAGATTTATTGGTCCTAATTGCTTGGGGGTTTATAATAATTGGTATGATCCAGAAGAAGAAAATAAATCCTTTAATATTTTTATTTGGGAAAATCTCAGAAGAAGTAAGTTTTCAATAGCATCTCAGTCAGGTACCCTTTCTTGCCATATTTGGTATGATCCAGAAAATTTAGATTTAGGTTTGAGTAAATCTTTATCTGTTGGAAATGAGGCAAACATTGATATTGTTGATTGTTTGGAGTATTATAAAGATGATGAATATACGGAACTTATTGGATTATATATTGAAGAGATAAAAAGAGGTAGGAAATTCTTAGAATTGGTAAAAGAAATTACTCCAAAAAAGCCAATAATAGCAATTTATGTGGGTGGCTCAAAAGCAGGTAATCGCGCTTTAAAAAGTCATACAGGTTCTTTAGCTGGGAATTCTAAAATATATGAAGGCCTTTTTAAGGAGACGGGAATTATTAAAACTGATTATGTTCAAGAATTTTTAGATATTGCATTAATTTTTTCAAGAGGAATAATCCCTAAAGGAAAAAGAATTGGGATAATAACTAATTCGGGAGGGCCTGGTGCAATGGTAGCGAATAACGCTGAAACCCATGGCTTAATTGTACCAGAATTCTCAGAATTCCTTCAAGAAGAATTAAAAAGTGCTTTACCTCCTACAGCAAGTTTTAAAAATCCTGTAGATTGTACTTTTGATATGGATTTACCATATTTTTACATAAAATTACCTGAAATACTAATGAAATCTGGAGAAATCGATGCAATAATTCAATATGGGGTAATAGGATTTCAAGAAGTCTTAGACGAATATCTTAAATTTGAACAAATCTCAAAACATGCTGAATTTCAGCATCAACCAGATGAACGAATAGATAGATTAGTTCAAACATTACTCCAACCTACTATGATGAATAGTAAAAAATATTCAATACCCATACTATATATTAATCCGATGAGTTTTAATGCTCCTTGGTCCAAGAAACTCAGAAAAAATGGAGCTATTCTTTTTAAACTTTGGGATCGCCCAGTAAATGCTTTAGCTAAAGTATGTGAATATGTAGCTTATAAGCAAAAAAGAAAATGAATATTTAAAGATAAATAAAACCTATTCTTCGGTTTTTTGTCTTTCTTTTTTTTCTTTTAGGACTTTGTTTCGAGCTTTTCGAAGGCGTTCTTCTTTTTCTGTCCAAAAATTGGGATTAGTCATATTTGCTTTCATATTTTCAATCATTATTTGGGCTACTTCTTCAGCAGTTTGTTCCTTTTTCTCAGCTTTGGTTTTATCTTTTTCGTTTATTAGCAACACCTAATTATTCTTATTATAATGATTATTATACAATTTAAAATTTAAATCAATTTAAAACAATTAATCATTAAAATTTCTTTATAATAAAATTGTGAATATTATGAGCGATCATCGAAAGAAACTATGGGAACCTTCTAAAAACTGGATCAAAAATGCAGAAGTGACCCACTTTATCGAATTTGTCAATAAAAATTATGGAAAAAAAATAAAAGATGGAAAAGATCTCTATAAATGGACTGTAGATGATATTCCGAATTTTTGGGATGCTATGTGGAAATTTTCTGGTATTATATCATCCCAACCATATGAGAAAGTTGTTGAAGATTTGAACGTATTTCCTGGTACAAAATGGTTTCCTGGTGCTAAGTTAAATTTTGCTGAAAATTTACTTAAGAACAAAGATAAAAAACTTGCTTTTATATTTCAAGGTGAAACTAAAGTTTCAAAACAGATGACTTACGAGGAATTAAATAAAACAGTAGCGTGGCTAGCAAAATCTCTTAAAGATATAGGGATTAAAACTGGAGATCGAGTAGTATCATATCTTCCAAATCTAATTGAAACTCCAATTGCAATGTTAGCAACAACTGCATTAGGAGCGATTTGGGCTTCATGCGGTGCGGAACTTCAATCAAGTGCAGTTATAGATAGATTTGGGCAAATTGAACCTAAAGTACTTTTCACTGTTGATGGATATTTTTATAGAGACAAGGTTTTTGATATCAAGGAAAACATAAAAGCAGTGGTAAACGCAATCCCTTCTATTGAAAAAGTAATTGTTGTCTCTTATGTCTCAGATGGTAAAGCTGATATTAGTGGTATTCCTAAGGCAATAAATTGGGAAGATTTCATATCAAAAGATGAAGACATTAAATTAGAATTTGAACAATTACCATTTGATCATCCTATCTATGTAATGTTTTCTTCGGGAACAACAGGTAAACCAAAATGTATGGTTCAAAGTGGAGGTGGGGTTCTAATAAATCATTTGAAAGAACTTATTCTTTCTACAGATTGTAAACGGAGTGATGTAATTAACTATATCACCGCTCCTTCATGGATGATGTGGAACTGGTTAATTAGTGCGCTAGCTGTAGGACCAACCATTTTCTTGTATGACGGCAACCCCCTCTATCCTGATCCCCTTAGGTTTTTTGAATTAATTGAAAAACATAATATAACTATTTTTGGAACAAGTGCAGCCTACATTCATTATTTAATGGGTCTTGGAGTAAAACCTGCTGAGAAATATGATTTGTCTTTGTTAAGAGAAATCTCGCAAACCGCTTCAACACTTTCTCCCGAAGGTTTTGAATATGTATATAGAGAAATTAAGAAAGATCTCTTTTTCAATTCAATTAGTGGGGGGACAGATATCAATGGATGTTTTGCTGGTGCCATACCAATTCTTCCAGTATATTCAGGAGAACTGCAAGGTCGAGCATTAGCAATGAAAGTGGAGGCCTACACAGATAGCGGTGAACCCATTGAGGATCGACAAGCAGAACTTATATGTGAAGCACCAGCACCTTCAATGCCTGTATATTTTTGGGGTGATGATGAAAATATGACTAAGTATAAAGCGGCTTATTTTGACCACTTTAAAGATAAAAGTAAAAATGTATGGCGGCATGGGGATTATATTGTCATACATAGTGATACTGGTGGTATTACATTCTGGGGAAGATCTGATGCTGTTTTAAAACCTTCAGGGGTTAGAATTGGTACTGCTGAAATTTATAATGTAGTTGAGCAACTCCCTGAAATCGCGGACTCATTAGTCATTGGCCAAAAATGGGAAGGTGATACTCGTATTGTCATGTTTGTACTTTTAAATGAAAGATCTAAATTAACCGATGAATTAAAAACTAAGATTCAACAAACACTTAGAGAAAAAACGTCTCCTAGACATGTTCCTAAACTCATTTTTGAAGCGCCAGCTGATGGAATCCCTTATACATTCAGTAATAAAAAAGTTGAGATTGCAGTTACTAAGATCATCCACGGGATGCCCGTAGCGAATCGAGGTGCTCTTAGGAATCCAGATTCCCTCGATTATTACATCGAAATGAAGGATAAACTTAAATAAAATATTTTATTTTTTTTTTTTATTTTAAAATTAGATATATTATGTGCATTTCAGTATTAATAATATTTCGTTTTGATTATACGGATTTAGAACTATTTGAAATAAAGGTTTCAAAAATTGGTCTCATCAAATTTCTAATATTTCAAATTTTTACTATTTTATAATGAAAATTTATTTTAAAGATGAAAAATTTCATTCAATTTAATAAATACTATAGAATATAAGAAAAAATGACATTTAAAACCAAACTAAAAGCCTATTTAGATTTAACTAGGGCACATTTTGCGATAGTATGGCCACTACTTTTCATTTCAGGTTTGCTAATTGCTTTCAGAGATTTCAATTATTTTTCTCTATCCTTATTGATTTTAGTCTTTTTTATAGGATTATTTGGATTTGAAGCAGGGATGGTGCTTAATGATATTATTGATAGAAAAGTTGATAAATTAGGAAGTGATAATGAATTTACTAAATATTGGAGACCATTTAAAGAGAGACCATTATCTGCGGATATTATCTCTCTTCGAGAAGCCCTTACTATTTTCATTATCTTTATAGCTATATCTGTAGTTTTAATCGCCTTTTTACCTTTTCCCAACAATCTATATATATATATTATTATGATTTACGCTTATTCTGTAGAAATATTTTATCAAAAGAAAAAGGGACGGCAAGAGTTTCCAATCGCTCAATTGTTAGGAAGAACAGATTTAATGTTATTTCCTGTAGCAGGATATCTTTGCTATGGACAATTTTCATTTACGATCGTTTTTATCATGCTTTTTCTTTATCCATGGGCACAAGCTCACCTAGGTGTAAATGATATGGGAGACTATGACAATGATAAAGCAAAGAATCTGAATACAATCACAACTTTATATGGTATTAAAGGTAATATAAAATGGATTGTAAGTTTTACTCTTATTCACATTTGTTTTGCTGTTTTACTAATCTTTTTTAAACTTGGAATGATCGCATTGATAGGTTTTACACTTCCTTTTATTTTACTTATAACAGCGAATATAGTTTTAATTAAAAATCAAACTTCAAAAGCAGCAATTAAAATATTACCACTCTATCATGCTAGTTTATTGGTTTACATACTTTCGATCATTTTTAGCACAATCTATCCAATTCCTATCTTTCCATAATTTTTTTTTAAATTGAATATTTCAAAAAAATAGGATAATCTGCCTTATTCAGAGGTTCAATCAATACTCTAGGGTTTAACAAAAAGAAGGAAAAAAATTTTTGTAAATAATTTTATTAATTAGGTACTGCATACTTTTAGGAGTACTAAGCTACTGTGCAAGATCAAAGCGATCCAAGTTCATAACTTTATTCCAAACGGCTATAAAGTCGTGCAGGAACTTTTCTTGAGCGTCATCACTAGCGTAAACTTCCGCTAATGCCCGGAGTTGTGAGTTTGAACCGAAAATGAGGTCAACTCGGGTAGCTGTCCACTTTAAATCACCCGTTTCCAGATCATGCCCTTCAAATAAGTCTTTTTCTTCCGTTGTTGCTTTCCAAGTTGTATTCATATCAAGTAGATTTATAAAGAAATCATTAGTAAGTGCTTCAGGTTGTCTTGTAAAGACTCCATGATTGGTTCCTCCGAAATTAGTGTTTAGAACGCGCATACCACCTATGAGAACTGTCATTTCGGGCGCAGTCAACGTTAATAATTGTGCTTTATCAATTAGCATTTCCTCACTTGATACAGCATATTTAGTTTTTTGGTAATTACGGAAACCATCCGCAATAGGCTCGAGATAGGAGAATGATGTCTCATCTGTTTGCTCTTGTGAAGCATCCATCCGTCCTGGTGTAAAGGGAATCTTCACATCCAGACCCGCATTTTTAGCAGCTTTCTCAATTCCTGCGCAACCTGCCAGAACGATTAAATCAGCAAGTGATATTTTCTTACCGTCGGATTGTGCGCTATTGAATTGGGTTTGGATGCTTTCTAGGGATTTAAGTACTTTAGCTAGTTGTTCAGGTTGGTTAACTTCCCAATCCTTTTGTGGTGCTAGTCGAATACGAGCCCCGTTTGCGCCACCGCGCTTGTCTGACCCACGAAACGTGGAAGCTGACGCCCACGCAGTCATAATTAGTTCTGAGATAGACAGACCTGAATTTAATATTTTATCCTTGAGTGACTGTATATCTTTTTCATCAACTAGTTTTTGATCAACCTCTGGAATAGGATCCTGCCAAATAAGCTCTTCATCAGGAACTTCTGGTCCTAAATAACGACTACGTGGACCCATATCACGGTGAGTCAGCTTAAACCATGCCCTAGCAAATGCATCCGCAAATTCATCTGGATTTTCCAGAAAGCGACGCGATATTTTTTCATACTCGGGATCGAATCGAAGAGAGAGGTCAGTAGTGAGCATAGCTGGTGCATGACGTTTATCTGGTATATGAGCATCCGGAACGGTATCGGCACCCGCACCACCCTTCGGTACCCACATATGCGCACCGGCAGGACTCTTTGTTAGTTCCCATTCAAAACCAAACAGGTTCCTAAAAAAGAGATTACTCCATTTCGTAGGAGTCTGGGTCCAAGTGACCTCTAGACCGCTACTGATCGTGTCGGCACCTTTCCCTGTACCATAGTTACTTTTCCAACCTAATCCCATATTTTCGATGTCAGCCGCTTCAGGCTCGGGACCTACATGTTCTGCACTAGCTGCACCATGGCACTTTCCGAATGAGTGTCCACCTGCGATGAGTGCTACGGTCTCCTCGTCATTCATTGCCATACGTGCGAATGACTCGCGGATATCCTTTGCAGCCAAAATGGGATCAGGATTACCGTCTGGACCTTCTGGGTTGACATAAATCAGACCCATCTGCACAGCTGCGAGTGGATTCTCGAGATCAGGTTTATCTTTTTCGCTTGTGTGCCAGCGTTCGTCACCTAACCACTCCATTTCTGAACCCCAGTAAATATCCTTCTCTGGCTCCCAGATATCTTCACGCCCACCACCGAATCCGAAGGTTTTGAAACCCATCGATTCCAGAGCGACATTACCCGCAAGAATCATCAAGTCAGCCCAGGAAATTTTTCGACCATATTTTTTCTTAATTGGCCAAAGCAGCCGACGTGCCTTGTCGAGGTTGACATTATCAGGCCAGCTGCTAAGAGGTGGGAAACGTTGATTTCCACTGCCACCACCACCACGACCGTCTCCTTGGCGGTAAGTGCCTGCACTATGCCACGCCATACGGATAAAAAGTGGTCCGTAATGACCGAAATCAGCTGGCCACCAGCTTTGTGATTTTTTCATTAGTTCACTGAGGTCCTTCTTCACGGCTTTTAAGTCAAGGCTATTAAACTCTTTAGTGTAATTGAAATCCTCGCCCATTGGATTAGACTTGGATGAATGTTGGTGTAAAATGTCTAGATTCAATTGGTTCGGCCACCAGTCTCGTAGCGTCATGCCACCGCCAGCAGTGGGTCTCTTATTCCTTTTACTTTCTTCATTCATAATTTTGTTCCTTTTAGTCTATAATTAATTTTTGATCCATTCTCTAAACAAGAAGGTCTTATATATATGTGAATACTTAATAATTTATTATACAAGAATCATTCTTATATAATAATCAATACCAAATAGTAACCATTATTAATATATATTGTGATTTATTCTAAAAACACTTTAAAATATAAAACTATTCAATTAAATGATTGTTTTGGATACTCAAAAATTAATTACAACATTTAGAAAAAAAGGATATAAAGTAACAACTCAACGTTTAGCAATATGTAAATCCATCCTCAGTAGGAAAGATCATCCAACAGCAGAGGTAATATATCAAGAATTGAGAAAAGAGTATCCAACGATAAGTTTGGGAACAATTTATAAAACTCTACACCTTTTAAAAGAACTAGACTTAATACAAGAATTAGGGTTCAATGAAGGAAGTATAAGATATGATCCAGATATGGAACTCCATATAAATATGGTATGTTTGAAATGTGGCAAAATTTATGATTATAAAGCTGATGATGTTAAAAAATTTTGGAATAAAATTATTTCACATACCGGAATAAAACCTAAAGGGCAAAGAATTGATTTATACTACGTATGTGATGATTGTCAATAGGTTTCTCTAGCAAAACTGAATAATCCAATAAATAGTGTTTCTGTCATGAGTGATAAAGAAGTTAATGGCCTAGAAATAAAAGAAACTGAAGAGACAGAGAAGAAAAAAGTAATAAAATATTTCATCTTGCTTGGAGGTTTTATTTCACTAATTTTAGGAATTATTGGTATTGTTATTCCAATTCTTCCCACAACACCATTTTTATTACTAGCTTCTGCTGCTTTCGCCAAGTCATCAAAAAGATTCGATAGATGGCTTTTAAATAATAAAATATTAGGTGCATATATTAGAAATTACCGAGATGGCAAGGGGCTACCATTAAAAATTAAGATTCTTACCCTATCATTATTATGGGCCACAATTTTGATCTCTATACTATTTTTATTGGATTTAATATGGGTACTAATTTTATTAATTTTAATTGCGTTAGCGGTTTCAATTCATATCATTCTAATAAAACCAAAGGTTATAGAGCTGAATTAATGAGGATGAAAAAATTATCAATTACTGCTTTAACTTAATAAAATAGAGGAATAGCAATGTATATTTATTGGGCAGTAATTGCCCCAATCTTATCTGTAGTGGCAATATTCCTAAGTCCAATTGTGATTAAAGAGAGAAAAAGAGTTGGATTATTATTCCTAATGATAATTTTTATTTTCAATATTTACAATGCTTTTAACATTATCAATATATTTCGAAGAGATTATAGTGGAGACTTTTCTATTTTTCCTATAAACAATCATATTGTTTATTTAATTATTTTAAATGTAATCTTCATTTCAATCTCTATACTACTTTTAATAAAATTAGATGTTTTTAAAGAAAATCGCATGATCCATGGTGTTCAATCTTTTTTATTAAGGATAAGGAACAGATTATTTATACTTGAGAAACCCTCAGATAAATTAATATCAATTTTCTTACTTACTTGCCTTTTTTATATAGTGGGATTAATAAATCTTTATATCCATGAATTTGGCCACGCAATGGCAGACATTATTGTTGGAACGTACTATAATGAAATTAGAATCAATTTTTTTCTTCAAGGATGGGCGTCTGGGGGAGAAATCCTCCTGATAGATCCATTTTTTATCCAAAAACGAACGGTTATTTCACTTGGGGGATTATTTGCTGAATGTTTATTTGCATTTTTTTTACTTTTTACTATATTATGGAAAAAAGAGAAGAATAATTTCTCATGGCTCCTGTCAATTGTAATTTCAATGTTATTTCTAAATCGGGTTGCAGTTTATTTTACTTTTCCTCATTTACTTAATATAAGTAGCGATGTACTAGGATTAGTAAACTTAGGGTATGATCCTAGGGATCTTTTCTATATTTTCTTTCCATTTTTGATCTTTACCATTTTCATCACTTCCAAATTAATATTAAAATTATATAAAACCAGTCTTAAAAGAAATAAATTATTTCTAGGAATATATTTTCTCAGCTTAACGGTATACATAGTTTTTTTAGTAATTTTTAGTGTAATTAATGATTATGTAATTCCCCTAGAATCATTGAGTTTTTACTAGAGAATCAATGGATTGAAAATTTTGAAAGAAAAAATTATTATTATTAGTATTAAGATTAAATTGAATTGAAAATAAGTATAAAAAGATTTAGCCTATTATTAAATAAAAGAACTACACCTTAATTACTCCTTTTTTTAAGAGAAATGTTATTTTGTCCCAAATGTGGTACAAGGAATAAAACAACATATAACTACTGCAGAAAATGTGGAACTAAAATCAAATTTTCAGTTGAAGATATTAAACCAATAAAAAAGGAAGCAACTGAATTTAGGATACACAAATATTTAACACTCAAACTTGAAAAAGGAAAAACTGTAATTTATGTTAATGATGAGAAATTTTTACAGTGTAAATTTTTGTTAATAGAGATTACAAAGGAGAAGATCAATGAATTCGACGATTTTATGTCGATCGATGATGTGAGTGAAAAACTCGATCATGCTTTAGAAAAGAATTTAAATCCTACTCAAATTTTACCAGAAATTGAATTCTGGGGGCATTGTTCTAATCTCCAAACTTGGGCAGAAAATAACTATGATACAAATCTACTTCATAGTAATTTAGCTTTTCCTCTTCTCAAAAAATTGACTGATGTAGGCGATCCTATGGCAAGGCGAGTTTTTAAGGAAGAAATAGCTGAGAGACTTTCTAATGTTTATACTAATGTTGCTCAATACTTAATACATGAAAATTATCTTGAATATTTTAATAATGAAGAGAAAGAACTATTGATGGAAATACTCTTTACACAAATAGAACAGAAATTTAAAAATAAACTAGGTTCTTTCCTTGAAGTTACAGGAATTAATGCCATATTAGACATTATAGAAGCTAATTTAATTCACTCTAAAATATTTTTAACCAATCGACTGAAAAGTGTTGAAGATATAGATAAGGAAACCCAAATGGGATTCAAGCATAAAAATAGTCGAATTATTGCATTAGGATTTAATCGATGTGGAATAAAGGTATTACCTTCCTCAATAGGAAATATAGAAAATTTGGAAGAGCTCTACTTAACTGAAAATAGATTGAATCTTCTTCCTACTTCTTTTGGAAGTTTAACTAAATTAAAGAAAGTTGATTTAAGCGATAATCATTTAATTGATCTTCCAAATGAGATTGGTAATTTAATAAGCCTGAAAGAATTACACTTGAATCATAACATTATTAAAAATTTGCCTATTTCAATATCTAAATTAAAAAACCTAGAAATTCTGTCGGTATGGGGTAACCAATTAAATAACCTGCCTATTAATGCAAATAAAATGGATTCATTAAGAGTTTTAGGAATAAGTTTTAATCAATTAGAAGAAATTCCTGAAATTCTCTCTGAGTTTCCTAATCTCGAAGTTTTAGATTTAAGTAATAATAAAATTAAGGTTTTACCCGTTAATATGGATTATTGGAAATCATTAAAAACGTTGTGGTTGAATAATAATCCATTAAATAAAATTCCAGAGTCATTATTAGAACTTGACAATCTCACAGACTTATATATTGTAAACACACAAATTGCTATTAATCAAGATACTGAAACTAACAAAGTATTAAAAAAATTGGAAACGAACGGAATAAATATTTGGAAATAAACTAAAATAGTGGGAACAATTTGCAAGCACGCGATAGAATATTAAAAACTTTGGATCATGAGGAACCAGATCGTATTCCCTCATTTGAAACTTCAGTAGATAACCTTCAGGTTTGTAAACACTATGGAGAAAGATACTTCATAGATGAAGTTGTTAAGATGCAGAAATTCTGCTTTAATTTAAGTTTTAGAAGTAATAAGTTATTATCTAAGTTCATGAATTTCATGGCAAAAAAGGATTTTGCAATCAAAAAAGCTATTGAACCTTGGATAAAACTATATACTAAAATAGGTTTTGATATGGTTACATCATCATTATGCCATCATCCTCTAATATTTAAAAAGGATGGTTGGATTGATGAATTTGGAAGACGAATGACGTTTAAGGTTAATCCTAAAGATTCAATGTCTTTACTCTATTATACAGGAGGTATTTTTCAGAATTTTGATGATTATCTACAATTTCCACCACTGGATCCTGATAATTCTTTAAGAGAAAAAATGTACAAAACATCTAAAGAGATAGAAGAAGACTTTAAAGGAAAAATATTCGTAATTCCCCATATTAATGGAGTAATGGAGTCTACTTGGGAGGGTTTTGGAATAGAAAATTTTAGCAAATTGCTTCTCAAAAGAAAACATATTAAAAAAGTTTTTGATGATCGTGGAAATCTGGCACTAGAATTAACAAAAAGGATAATAGATTGGGGAGAAACAGGAGCTATATATATAACTGACGACTATGGCTATAAACAAGGCTTATTCATGAGCCCCAATAATTACAGAACTTACGTGCTACCATGGATACACCAAATTTGTAAAACGGCTCATAAAGCTGACTTAAAAGTAATCTTACATAGTTGTGGTGACATTTTTGAAATATTCGAAGATCTTGTAAACACAGGAATCGATGTAATTAATCCTATTGAACCCACAACAGCAAATCCTGAATACAATATTTTCAAATTACATAAAAAGTATGGAGATAAAATTACTTTTTGTGGAAATCTAAGCCCTCAAATGTTAGCAACTGGAGATACTTCTCAAGTGGAAACTTATGCTAAGCGTTTAATTAAAGAGCTCGCTCCTAACGGAGGATTTATATTTTCTTCAGGACATAGTATAAATCCGGCTGTAAAATTGGAAAATTTCTTAGTTATGAGAAGTACTTTAGCTAAATTCGGAAAATATCCTTTAGATTAAAACATAAATATAAAGAAACTAAAACGTAAACTACATATGCGATCTAATTCTATCTTATTGGATTGTAAATAAACATATTAGATTGTATTTTATTTTTGAAATATTAATTCACTCACTACGAAGTTCTAAACAATATCTATTTCCGGTTCTCAATCAATAGATGCAATCAATAAGTTATTGTATTTTGGTATTTTTAAGAAAATCGGATTTACAATTTTAAATTAAAAATAGAGGTTATGATTTATGCCAAAAATGAAAAAAAAAGCAGTTAAAAAAGGAAGGAGAACCTATGGCCCAAATCCCCAACCTGAAGTAAAGCGTGTTAAAATGCCCTATAGGAGAAATGGGGAAATGTTTGCACGTGTAACCGATATTTATGGCCAAGAAAGGATGGGGGTTTATTGTGAAGATGGAAAGCATCGGATAGGACGGATCCGAGGAAAAATAAAGAAAAGAGTCTGGATAAGAAAGGGTGATTTAGTAGTTGTTAATCCCTGGGAATTTGAAACTGTGGTTGAAGGCCAAAAAGAGAAGTGTGAAATTTCTTGGAGATATTTAAGACATGAAATTACATGGTTAGAGCGAAAGGGTTTAGTACCAGAAAATCTGGATTTAAATAATATTCTCCTATAATCAAATTTTTTATATTTTTTGGGGGAATTATTATTTTGTCTTAATTAGACTTTAAGATTAAAAATATAAAGAAAAAAAAAGAATAAGATTCGATAACAATCGCAAAAACAGATTTTTACTAATTATTATTGTGTTCTTATATTGTATTTTATTACTTTTTATAGATTTATAAATATTTATAATATTAAAAGCGAAAGTTCCTTCCTCTTCCTCTATTATATGGATTAGGAGGAGCTTTCTCAGTCACTACAACATTACTAGCTTGTGGTCCTTTTTGACCATCAACAACTTCAAATTCTACTTTATCATTTTCATTTAATGTCTTGTATTCATCATCTCTACCTGATAAGGCAGTGTAATGAACAAAAACATCGGCTCCTTCTTCAGAACTTATAAATCCGTAACCTTTACGGCTATTAAACCATTTTACTGTTCCTTTTACCAATTTTAAAACCAATTTTCAAATTTTCAATTAAAATTCTTTATTTCTAAAGAACTGATAATAAAAAAGAAATCAAAGATAATAAATTTTGACTTTTTTGGGATTTCTGGATCATATTTTCCATAAAAATATTACACTTTTTCCGTTAGTAAGATATTTTTAGAAATCCGTTTGATATAAAGGAATAAAAGCAATATTGACTCTGATAATTAAATTGACCAAAATTTTAATAAATAATAAGAATTTTGATATCTTCAAAAATATTATATTTTGATAGGATAGATTATGAAATCTAAAAACCAGTCTCAAATATTATTTATTGGGTTTATCTCTCTCATTATTGCACTTCTTACACCCTATGGTTTCCATATAGATTTAGGACCAGGACCAAATGGTTTAATGGCAATTCTTTGGGAATATTGGGATCTATCAATTTTAAGATGGTTTACAGTGTTGGAGTATGTTCCATATTATTTTTTTAGGTTTATCGCAATCTATTACTTGATAAGATATCTTATGGATAA
>JAEOTW010000051.1 GCA_016839655.1 Promethearchaeota archaeon
AAGGAATGTTATAATGATGGACAATTAATGAGCGGCCAACAAGGGAAGTTAATGGATAGATTATATTCTAAACATTTTAAAAATCATAGAAAAAACTTAAGGAGAGAAGGTAAAATTTTAGAAGCAGGATGTGGTTATGGATATAATCTTCAAGTCTGGGTAAAGAAATATCAGAAAGTACAATTTGTTGGGATTGACATCGATCCGAATGCAATTAAGTTTGCCAAAGAAATGGTTAAAAAAAATAATTGGAATGAGAGAGTTGAAGTTATTGAAATCCCAATTAATGAGTTCGGTAAAAAAAGCACAAAAAAATTTGATTTAATAACATTGAACCAAGTTCTTCATGAAATGGATCATAACATAAAATATAGATTAAGTATCTTTAGCAGTCTACATTCTTTATTAAAGGACGACGGAATATTGCTTGTTGGAGAGAGTATGATTCCCGATACATTTGAACCAAAGCAAAAATTACTGCTTTTCGACGTATTACATAAATTCCTTGAAGCTCGTTTCGCAAATTTTTATAATGAAGAGTCTTTCAGAGAATTTATTGAATTAACACCATTCTCAAAGGCAGAATTTTTAAAAGAGGGTGGAAATAGCATTTGGGTTATTAGAAAGTAGATAAGTAAAATCTTAAATCTTTTAATGGATATAAACACTTAATTTGAATCAGTAAGTTTAAATGTGATTTGTACAAATGAGTAAGGGTTTTAGATTAATTCGATTGGAATATTTATTTTCTGTTATTATTCCTTGTTTGTTAGCAATTTATTTGAATGATTATGACATTACAGCAAATCTTTGGATTTTAGCAGGTTTCGGATTTTATGCTATTACAGGAAACACTCTCAACGACGTGATAGACATGAGAGATCCAAATGAAAAAGAAACTTTAGAAAGGGTTAAAGGTTACACCAGAAAGGAAATCTTAGTTCTAGCAATTGCAAGTTTTTTATTAGGAACTATGTGTTTTATGAACATAATTTTGATTAATCCTATTCTAGGGGTATATTTAGCACTTGTAGTATTTATGGTAGTATTCTATTGTTTATTTAAATCCCTTCTAATTATTAATCATATTATACTAGGGGTTTCTCATATAATTCTACCATATTTCATGATTAAAATTAATGGGGGAGATGTTTTTATGAATATCCTTCCCTCAATGGAATTATTTGAATCTCTGATCTTAGCAGCTATAACAGCCGTAGCATTTACAGGACAAATGGTTCATGAGATGATTGATGGAGATTCGTTAGCTAGATTAACCCCTAAAAAATCTCAATTAGTTATTTTGATTGCTTGTGTAACATCCTTGAGTATAGCTATAATATCATTTATTATTACACAGTATTTGATATTCCTACCAATTGTTTTTTTCCCTTTAGGCATAATGTATGTATTTAGAACACCTCGAACAAATCTATTAGGAAGAACATCATTAAAAGACATAGGAATTATTTTAGGGAATCTTATGCTTATTTATTTATTAATATTGATTATTGCTCCATAGACAACAACAAAATACTTCATGTTGATTTAAAAATTTATATTTATTCCAGCTGATATTAAATAAAGTGATTTTAATTTCACAACAATTAAAATAATGTTAAGTCTGTTCTAAAAATGACAAATATTGAACCAGTTGATATTTCGTTCTTTACAGCTTTCAATAAAGAAGCATGTAATTTATGTGGAGATTGTTTTCATAAGTGTCCGGTAATGCAACTTCCTATAGATCTCGCTATTCAAGAAATGAAGAAGTTAATAGCAGGTAATAAAACAAAAAGAGTTTTAAATATGTGCCAAAGTTGTTTTTCATGCAACTTCTATTGCCCAAAAAATGCTCATCCTGCAAGCCTTATATTAGAACGATGGAACGAACAATATAAAAAAAAAGGATTACGAAAGAGAGGACAACATTATATGACCTTTTATCCACATTATCCTAATTTTCGGTCCTATGTTATGGAGCATTTGCCAACAAGTACAAAAGAATTAGTTGCAGGTTGGGCGTCATTAGAACCTCTAAAAGGAGACACATTAACATATCCTGGATGTAATATAATAACATTTGCTGAACTTACCCAAGCAAGTTTTTTTAAAGACTTAGATATAAGAGGACGCTTAGAATATTGTTGTGGTGAAACTTTATTTCGAACAGGTTATAGAGATGAACTTTTCCAAGTTACCCAAAGACTAGATAAATGGTTTACCATTTTAAAACCAAAAAAATTACTTGTTCTTTGTACAGCGGGAACAAATGTCTTCAAAAATGTACTCCCTAATTATGGATTAAAGTATGAATTTGAGGAGATTAAATCTTATATTCAATATTTATGGGAAAAAATTGAGAATAAAGAGATCCAAATTATCAAGAAATTAGATATGAAAGTTACGATTCAAGATTCATGTTATTCAAAGATTTTTGGGGATGAATATATGAACCTACCACGAAAGATTTTAGAGGCTATAGGAATAAAAATAATTGAAACGAAATCTTGCAGGGAGAATATGAGATGCTGTGGGATTGGATCGGGCTTTTCAGTAGATTCTGCTTATAAACCATTTAGATTTAGGTCATCAGTTCTTAGAAATTTCAAAGATTTTAAAAAAACGAAAGCTGATGCAGTATGTGTATATTGCGCTGGGTGTTTAGCAACATTTATGGGAAACAAAAAACTCTATTTTAAAAAGATTAAGATTTACCATTTAATTGAGTTATTACAAATGGCAATTGGAGAAATGCCAACTTTAACTGAAAAAGCTAAGAATAAAAGAGGTAAACATTTCTTTTGGGGTGTTATTCGAAAGCAATTTCCAATAGCACTTTCAAGAAAAACTATTAAAATAGCACAAATTCCTGAAGAACCTCCTAAATACGGTGAGACATGGTAAGTATGAGTAAAATTACACGAAAATCAGGTTTCAGGGAGGACTTATGTAATATTTGTGGTGAATGTCTGCATTTATGTCCTGTTTTACAACTTCCTATCGAAATTGCTAAAGAAGAGATTAAAAACTTAATTGAAGGAAAAGAATCCAAATATGCTTTAACTAAATGTAATACTTGTTTTTCATGCAACCTCTATTGTCCTCAAAATGCAAACCCATATAATCTGATTCTAGAGAGATGGAATGTTCTTTATAGAAAAAGAGCGGCTCCACCTTTATATAAGTTTGTCTGTCCTACTGAACAAAATAATATTTGGCAACTTCTAAATATTTTTTTATCAGATCAAGAAAGAAGATGGATCCATAATTGGATTAGTTACCTTCCAAAACCAGATGACACTATCTTATTGATTGGAAATTACACACACTTATTTCCCTTTATATTTGGAGGGAGTAAATTATTAGATTATTTTAAGCCGATAGATAGAATTGACCAATGGGAAGGTGGTGCGTATTTATACCAAGGTGGATACTTAGATGTCGTTCAAAAGATTGCTCAGAGAACAAAAAAAGATTTTGATGACTGGGGTGTTGAAAAAGTTGTTGCTTGTTTAGATGCTGTTGAATATATCTTTAAGGAAGTTCATCCTAAGGAAATGGGAGTAGAGTATTCTCAAGAATTTATCAACTTTAACCATTGGTTATTAGATCATATCGATTCTGGTAAAGTGATATTAGAAAATAAGTTGAATATGTCAGTAACAGTCCATGATAATTGTTATTCTAAAAGTCTAACTGATACGTACTGGGATGTCCCCCGAGAAATCTTAGAAAAATGTGGCTGCAAAATAATTGAGATGAAGCATAATAGAAAAGACTCACTTTGCTGTGGATTCGGTGCAGGAGCTTCATGGGTAAGAAATATATCAATTATATTTGATATTATGTCTGAAGGTTTCAAAAAATTCAGAGAAGCTGAAGAAACAGGAGCAAAGGCTTTAGTATCCTATTGCGGGGGTTGTATATATTTACTTTGGGCTACAAAAGAGCTTAAAAGAAGTAAAATAGACATATTCCATGTTATTGAAGTGGTAAGAATGGCGATGGGTGAAAAATTGAATTATCCAGAAGATCATAAGAAGAGAGCATGGGATATAATCGCTATAATGACTTATTCCTTACTACTTTCTATTGTGAACAAAAATTTCTATATATCTAAAATTACATATGACAAAGATTTGAGCACCTTCAAGCCAAAGAAAATGCGACTGCTGAAATTAATAAGATATACATTTAATGTTTCGGTAATAAGATATATTTTTTCTAAGGTTTTCCTAATATTAATGAAGCTTCTCAAAACAAGATAAATTAATGATTCTATGCCTAATAATATTTTAATTTTCTTAAGACACGCCGAGACTAAAATTACTAATCAATTAATCGTATCTAAATGGATTTTGACTGATAAAGGAAAGGAAGAGGCTGAATTATTATTAAATTCTGCATTATTTGATGACATAGAGCTTATAATTACATCTAATGAAGCAAAAGCATCTGAAACAGCATTACCTTTAGTATTAAGACTTAATAAGCCAATAATTAGAGAAAAGAAATTTAATGAGATTGAACGAGATAAGGGTAATTTTTTTACCATGAAAGAAGAATATAATAGGAACATCAAACTCTGCGTGGAAAATAGAAATAAGTCATTTAATAAATGGGAAACGGCTAATCATGCACTTAAAAGATTCTCAAAGAAGGTTAATAATATTGAGAAAAAATATAATAAAAAGAAAATCTTAATAGTTTCCCACGGAGTAGTGATAAACTTATATTTTGCAAAGATTCTTGGATGCTTAGAATCCATATTTGAGAGATGGTTATCAAATTCATTCTGTGATTATGGAATAATACAAAATGGCAAAGTGTTAAAAGACATTGCGAAGATTTAATCTTGAAATTAAATGAATTCAAACTTCCTAAAGAAAGCTAAATACCAGAGAAAAATTGACGAAAATTATTCACAGTGTTTAACATGTGAAAGACGATGTAAAATTGGAAATGGCAAATCTGGATTTTGTAAGACTCGAATTAATAAAGATGGGGAAATATATAGTATTGTCAATGGATTAATTCCTGCTATTTCTATTAATCCTATTGAGAAGAAACCACTTTACCATTTTTATCCAGGAAGTATAGCTTTAACTGTGGGAACTTACGGATGTAATTTTTCTTGTTTTTGGTGTCAAAATCATCACTTATCAAAGACTAATCCTTTAACGGTTAGCCAGATTGCATCATCAGATGAAGGTTTATCTCCTAAAAGATTGATCGAAATTGGTTTAAGCAAAAAATGCAATGGTACTTCAATCTCCTTTAACGAACCTACATTACTGTTTGAATATTCTTTGGATGTCTTTAAATTAGCAAAAGAGAATGGTTTATATAACACCTATGTTACAAATGGATATATGACTGAGAATGTTTTGAGAGATCTAGTAGATGCTGGGCTCAATGCTATGAATATAGATTTAAAAGGAGATTTCAATATGGTTCAGAAATATTGCGGCGCTGATGTAGAATTTGTATGGAGAAATGCTAAACTGGCTAAGAAGTTAGGTGTTCACGTTGAAATTACAACACTTTTAATACAGGATTTTAATTCTAAAGAAGAGATTGTTAGAAAAATTGCTCAAAGGATTTATGATGAGATAGGTGAATTAACACCTTATCATATAAGTCGATTTTTTCCTCATTATAAATCATCTGATTATAATCTTTCAGAACCAACCCCAATAGAGGTTTTATATAATGCCTATAATATAGCAAAAGATGTTGGTTTAAAATTTGTATATCTTGGAAATATGCCTACAACTGATTATGATAATACTTATTGTCCGAAATGTTCTAAATTGGTTATAGAAAGAAAAATTTTGGGTATTAAGGAGTTATTCGTAGATCTTAATGGCAACTGCAAGTATTGTGGGTTTCCAATTTGTTATATTTAGTTTATTTTAAAAGTCTTTTTTTTTTACTAATTCGATTAGGATGTACTTTTTAAATAGCATTATGAAAATATTATAAAAAGTGCAAAAATTCAAAAAACATTTTTTATAGGTTTAAAAAATGGCAAAAAAACCATCAACAAGTAAGACAACTACATCAAAACCTGCTTCAAAAAAACCAGCACAGAAATCTACAGCAGTAGCAAAAACTCCGGCAAAAAAATCTCCTCAAAAGAAAACAACTAAAAAACCGGTTGATAATCTCGCAATTCTAAAAAATTCACCTTATTTAAAGCAACCAGTTAAATCTCAAGCTTCGAAAAAAGATCTTACACTTAAAGAACTATTTGAAAGAAATCGTTTATCACATAAGGAAGAAAAAATGGAAATTGTACTTTCCGGTCAATACCAAGAAGCTCTTGATTTAATGTATGAAGCAGATGCATCGAATTTGTATCCCATTCTAGTAGGACCACCAGGTATAGGTAAAACAACATTATGTAGATATTATGCTCAATCAAGGGCTGAGATAACAGGAAATGATTCATTTGAATGGATAACTTTTGATGAGTCAACTAAACCAGCTCATTTAGTTGGCTCCTTTAATCCAGCAACAACAATTCAAAAAGGTTTCTCTTTTGAAGCATTTAATCCTGGACCTTTAATTAAGGCAATGTTAAATGGAGGATTGTTTCTTGCAAATGAAGTTAATAGAGCAACTGAATACACTCAAAACTCACTTTTAGAACCTCTCGAAGAAAAAACACTATCAATTCCTCATATAGGGCGTATAAAAGCATCAAATGGATTTTTTTTTATAGGTGCAATGAACCCATCGGAATTAGTAGGGACTCACCGACTAGGTGAAGCCTTAAAGGATCGCTTTAATGTGTGGATTGAGCTTGATTACCCAGATAAAAAAACAGAAATGAAGATAATTGAGCATAACAATCCCTATTATAAAGTAGATGAGAGTACTCTTGAAAAAATTTATTTAATTATTAATAGGACTCGTACACATCACCAAGTCCAAACTCCAGCAAGTTTGAGAAGTGGAATCGCACTTGCACGCCTTACTGGTGTCGAACAAAAGAAATTAAAAAGAGAACCCAATAAAATCCTTGGTGAATTGGCTAGTAGGGTATTATTCGGAGCAATACAAACAAAACCTGGTGTTAAAGTAAATGATGTAATTAAGAGCATTATTTCTCAAGTAGTAGGTTCTGCATAGAATCTAATATAAAAAAAAAATTGTGAGGTTACAAATTATTAATCTTTTTCCGGAAGATCCTATTTGGTTCAGTCTTAAACTCATCACTACTTTAAGGAAACATGAGAAATGCATGTATAAACCCTCAATTAGGCAGGCAATTGCTATTTGTAAGCTTGTTTTGGCTAGATTTTTAAATAGAGGCACTTGTGAAGCGGAAGACTTCATAGAAATTGCTGCGGTTACAAGTCCTTTAGAAAATCAAGCTTTAGCTAAAATACTTGCAAAAGAATTATTGAGCTTTTCAGAATCTTCTGAAAGAAACATCTCAGGTGACATAAATAGTACTGATTTTTTAGGATCGATGAAACCTAAGGATCTAATTGATGAGTTAGGAATCGATTTGGATGAAATGGATGAAATTTATGATGATTTAGAATTTTTACAAAACAATTTTAATGAGATAGAAAATTTAGATTTAGACGAGTTAATGGAATCTACTTTCGATAATTTTTTTGATAAATTTAAAGACCAACTCGAAGAAGACCCTTATAAAACTGCTTTAGATGTAATTGAGAAGAATGCTATTGCTAATTTTGATAAATTTAAGGATTTAGATGCATTATTAGATTACGCAAAAAATCTTCTAAAACAAAAAATAGAACACTTAGAACCTGAAGATATTGGTTTTGCTGAAAAATTGGATATACTTGATGAGATTATAAAGGATTCTAGTGTACCAAGAGAAAAAATTCTCTCGCAGTATGCAAAGAATCAAGCATTAAAAAACAAATCTACTTCTAAAGCACAAAAACAAAGTATAGATAAAGGAGATTTAGATTTTAAGACTGCTTTAGAAGAAGTTTTTAATGATAATTTCTATAACGCTCTTAATGTGGCTGAATTTGCTTTAAAAGGACAAATTTTAGATAGTAATAGTCAAAATACTATGAAAGATCTTTTTAAGAAGAGTTTAAGTCAATCTAATAGAAATTTAAACGATTTATTTAATGGTACTAAAATTATTGGTTCAGATATGAATTTAGGAAAACAGGAATTAGATAAAATTGTTGACAACAGTCTGCAACTACCATTTAAGGATGCTTATCAAAGTGTTAAAAATTACGATCAATATTTTGGGGGTAATTTAAGTGAGAAGTATTTAGAAAAGATCAGGAGTGATTTTGATAACTTTTCAAAAACATCAGATTCAACAGATATAAGAAATCATTTAATTAACAATCCTACAAAAACACCTTCATGGCGTAAGTTATTATCAGATGTGATTGATAAAGAAATTCAATCAATTAAAAAAGATTTTAACCAGAATAATGTCTTAAATGCGCAAATGAAGAATTATGCAGATATTCTAATTGCGAAGAAAGATAATTGTACTGATTTTGTTTGTAGGTCTCAATTTAATAATAAAATTCAAGATGTTGTAAATCAATCCACAGAACTAGCAATTAGTAAAGAGAACTTAAGAAATATTGTGAAGGATTTTAATGAAATGGGATTTATGCCACAGTTGGATTCAATTAAAAAAGCAGGAAAAAGACTAAATATGACTGATGCTGAGATTCTCAGTTTAATCGAAGCAGATTATAAATACTTCAAACAAATGGTTGAGGAAAGGAGTGCGAATTATCAAGGGTATAGAGATTACTTAAAGCAGTTAAAGCTTTCTCCTCAACAGGTTAATCAGGTTACAAGAGCAGCTTTAGGGGAAAATCCACCACAATCTACAAATATAGACGCGCTTAGTGCATTGAATGAGAGATATCTATCTCAAGTATTAAATACAGCTGACCAAATAGGAGATCAGGCACTAGATATGGCCTTTTCATCTTTAGGAGCGGGAAGTGGTCTAGATCTACTTGAACAATGGTTTTTTTCACGACATAACATCTCTGCGAAAGTTAAAACAAGGTTAAAAGAGATAATTAAGCAAATCATGATTGATTTAGGGATTAGATCTGCTAATTCACTTATAGGTTCAGCTAATTCCGGTCCTATTGTAGAGAACATAGTTATCCCCTATACTCCTGGGGATGACTTCGAATTAATTGATTTAGAAGAAACAGTAAGTAATCTTTTAGAGGGCGGGAAAACAGTGGAAACTATTACGAATGATGATTTTTTAGTATCTAAAACGACTCAGGGGCTACGTTGTTTAGTAATGGAGTTAGATATTAGCGGAAGTATGACTGGGCAAAAACTTTCTCAAATGGCGCTCTGTACAACTATGTTAGTTTATGCTTTCAAACCAGAGGAATTAGCACTCACATTTTTTGAATCTAATACACACAGAATAAAAGATTTGGATCAAGAAATCGAACTGGAAAAGGTTGTGGATGAATTACTAGATATATCAGCAAGAGGAGGAACATGCATTAATTCTGCTCTAACATGGGCAAACCATCAATTTGAGAAGAAAGCAAGATCAAAGCATAGATTAAATATACTTTTTACAGATGCTGATGTATTTGACTTCAAGAATAGTATGAAAGAATTAAAAAAAATGAGTGAAAAAGAT
>JAEOTW010000052.1 GCA_016839655.1 Promethearchaeota archaeon
ACCGTACTTTAGGCATATGGAATCCACCTATTTCAACAATGTATACTGCTCTAAAGAGTATGTGGGGTAAAGGTTTAATCTCGTATACTGAAAAACAGTTAGATGGTAGAAATCAAAAAATATATGATATTACTCAAAAAGGTAAAGAAACATTGAAATTGATGCTGGAAAAACATAGACTTATTGAGGAATCATTTGAAGCATTAAAAACTGCAATGTTAGGGGACGAAAAAGGGGAATTACCTAAAGGATTTCATAAAATCAGCCCTTTTGATCTCATATCAGGAAGATTAGATGAAAAATCCGATGAGGAGAAGTTAGAATATCTAAAGCTCCAAAAATTGAGATTATCTCGAGATAAAGAAAAAGTGAATTTAACTTTACAAAGAATTGAAGAAAGGATTGCACAATTAAATAAGATAATACACAAAAAGGAGAACTAAGAATTCATGAATTCATTACGTATGATTTTTAAATATTGGATGAAATCGAGGAAACATTTCATCTTCGAATTTGCATATTTAGTAGTTTCCACATTTTTTTATATGTTGATCTCTGTATTTATTGGAAGAATGATTGGAGCGCTTCAATTGATATCCCCCAGCGTCAGAATGTTTATCTTTAGTTTTATAATGTTATTATTAGTTGCTACTTTTAGATATATAACAAATAGAGCAGCAAGAATAAGAGGAGCAGAAGTTTCTTCAAGAGCCGTTTATCATCTTCGTACGGATGTAAGTAATGCTATTTATCGCCAATCTTTTTCTTACTTTGATAAAACTGAGACAGGACAGCTAATATCTAGAGCTACTAGCGATATAGAAGAAACTCAAATGATTTTTGGGATGGGTTTAACATGGGGAATTCAATCAACACTTCAGATCGTGGCAGTTATTATTGGATTTTTGTTTTTTAATCTTCTATTAACCTTGATATTAATACCCACAATAGGGATTTCACTTCTTCTATCATACTACATAGCGAAGAAACTGAAGCCAATTTTCTTAGAAACAAGGGATAGTTTTGGGGATTTAACAAATACAATACGCGAAAATATTGTAGGGGCCCAAGTAGTACGCATGTTTAGTACTCAAGATAAGGAACGGCAAAAGTTTCTAATAAACAATAAAAGATTTTATGATGCGAGCGTTTCTTCAGTGAAATACAACTCTCTTTACTTACCTGCAATTTACATACTTACAGGTGTGATGACTATAAGTAATCTGATAATAGGTGGTATCCGATTTATTGAAGATCCGACAGTGTTTGGAACTATAATTACCCTTCAATCATATATAATTCAACTAACTTTTCCATTAATGATGTTTGGTCAAATATTATTGTCTTATATTCAAGCAGACGCAGCCCTCACCCGTGTTAGAGAGGTTTTGGAATCAACTCCAGAAATAAATGACCTTCCTGATGCTATTCCTATTGAAGATGATACACCAATAAAAGGTGATATTCTATTCGACAACGTATCTTTTGGATATACACCAGATCATAGAATTTTAAAAAATGTGTCCTTTAATGTACCTAGTGGGAAAACTATAGCAATATTGGGAACAACGGGATCAGGTAAATCTACAATAATCAATTTGATACCTCGTTTTTATGAAATTAAGGAAGGTAGTATAAAAATTGATAACAGAGATATTCGTGAATATCTGGTAAAGGATCTAAGAAAAAATATAGGTATTGTATCTCAAGAAACATATCTTTTCAATACAAGTATAGCAAAGAATATAGCATATGGGAAGGATGATGCGACAGAAGATGATATTGTTGAAGCATCAAAAATTGCTAATCTACATGATTTTATTGTAACTCTACCTGAAGGCTACGATTCTATTGTAGGGGAACGAGGTACAAGATTATCCGGAGGGCAAAAACAACGTTTATCAATAGCACGTGCTTTACTTATTAAGCCGAAAATATTAATTCTTGACGATTCAACAAGCTCGGTTGATGTAGAGACCGAATATCAAATTCAAAAAGAATTATTAAGAATTATGGAAGGAACAACTACAATTATTATAACTCAAAGAATTTCTACAATTAGAGGGGCGGACTATATCCTTATTTTAGATAGGGGAAGAGTTGTTGGATTTGGGGATCATGAGGAATTAATTGAATCAAATGTATTATATAAACAAATTTACCAGACACTTTATATTAAACAAAAATCAAAAATTAAATCCGCAGAGGGAATCACTTAAAGAGGGAAAAAAATGGAACCAAATAATAAACCGGAAAATGGAGAGGAAG
>JAEOTW010000312.1 GCA_016839655.1 Promethearchaeota archaeon
TAACCTAATGCTGTATATAAAGCAGTTGTAATCGCTATTAAGGCAATTTTAATACTTATACCCCTTTCTTCAAAACCAAATGATTTATTTTCATTCTCTTTAACTGCACTATCCAATATACTAACCTTAGGAGTTGTTAGGTACTTTAAAATTGTTAATATAAACAATAGTAAATTTTCATCTCTTTTCAATGTTATTGATTGAAAAGAAAGAATGAATAAAAAAAAATTAGAATTTAATTTTTAACGTTTTTTCTTCATTGTAACAAAAATTACTCCAATTATCGCCACTACACCTACTCCAAAAATTATAGAAAGTTCATATCCAGGAATTCCAATAGCTAAGTCTATTGAAAACTCATATATTACGTTTGATGCATTGTCTAAAGTTTTATAACCAATAAAAGCGCCATAGGTCTCATCAAAAGTCCAGACTTCGGTACAATTTTCTAAATATTGAAAGCCGAATAAGAAACTCCAATCTGAGGCTTCTGCATGATGAACTATTGTATTACCTACATTCTCCCATTTATCTTCCCATATAATTGCTCCAAGATATTGAGCTACAGACGTAGGTAGTTGTGCAAAATAAATTGCTGCGTTTTGGACTGAAACATTGACATCTAGCATAGCTAATGCCCAAAAAGCTGTAATATAACTGGATAAAGTTACTGGATTATAAAAAGATGATACTGTTACATTAAAGTTATGTGGAGTATTACTAAAAGCTCCTAATGTCCAATTCCATGTGTCAGTAACATAAGTTGCAATATCAACAACTCCCAAACCAAAGAAAGAGAGATCTAATTTATCACTTGTGTTTACTGCAACAACTACAGACTTCATACCTGCACCTACATCAACGCAACCATCCCCAAAAGAGCTTTCAAGAACACCTGTCCAACCAACACCCCATAAATCTTCAAGACTTGCATTATTTACAGTTCTAACTCTCAAAATCTTCTGATTTCCTGGAGCTCCGTGGAATGTGTATGTGCCCACTTGTGGAATAGCTGGGGGGGTTATAGCTAAACTTATACTGAATAGAACTAAAAGAATAATTATTGATTTTTTTTTTTTCATTTTTAATCCCTATACTTTATTTTTTTAATAAGATTTCAGATTAATTTAATATTTACAAATTGATTATATAAATATTACTAGAGATCTACCATTATTTTATGATTAATTAAAATTAAATAGAAATGAGTTTTTATTAGAATTTAATCGAATATTTTAATTAAACTAGATTTTTTGAATAGAAAATGCCGATCTTTTCACCCGAGAAAAATATTGAAATTTTTTATGAAATTAGTGGAAATACTACAGGTCCCAGAATGGTTTTAATTCATGGTCTTTTTCTGAATAGTGATACTTGGAAATATCAATTACCCTCGTTTGAATCTCAATTTAATATTCTAAGGTTTGATCTTCGAGGTCATGGAAGATCTACTAAACCAAAAAAGCGGTTTACAATTCGTAATTATGTTGATGATATGTTTGCCTTATTAAAGCATCTTAATTGGACAAATGAGCTTTATTTAGTAGGTCATTCATTGGGAGGTATGATTGCGCTTGTATATGGTCTTGAAAACCCCTCTCATGTAAAAAAGATGATAGTAGCAGACAGTTTTTGCTTTATCAGTCAAGAGGCTATAACTGATGTCTTAGGACGAGTTAATAGTAGTAAATTAGAGAAATTTGCTTTAGGGATTAGTATTAGAGGATTAACTCCATATAAAGAAGAAGTTGCTCAATACGTAGCTAGTATGGTTATTGATCACATGACAAAAAAGGACTGTTTACACGCAACAGCCGCTTCAGCAGGATTTAATATTTGTGAAAATTTAAAGAATTTAAATCTACCAGTTTTAGTTCTTGTCGGTAAAAAAGATATCACCACCCCTGTATGGGCCAGTGAAATGATACATGAATGGTTACCTAAATCGGAATTAATTATTATACCAGATGCAGGGCATTTAGTAATCTTTGATCATCCTAAGGAATTTAATGAACTAACTTTGTCTTTTTGGAAAGAAAAATAAGCCTTATAATTACAGATTTATCCCCATTTGATTACACCAGCATTCCATGCCCAACCTATACCAGCTGCGGTAAGAACAACAATATCTCCTTGTTTTATTTTTCCTTCTTTTAAACCATATTCTAATGATATAATTCCATCATTTTGACCATTATGACCTATTTCTTCAAAGTAAGTCGCTTGCTTATACGGATCTACTCCCACTGCATTAGCAACATATTCAAAAGCACTTCTTTTCATATGTAATAACGCTAAATATCCGATATCTTCTCTAGTATATCCAGATTGAGTAAGAGCATCATCGATTACTTTAACAA
>JAEOTW010000379.1 GCA_016839655.1 Promethearchaeota archaeon
ATTTGGCGTGATTTTCTCTGCTATATTTTTACAGGAAGAGTTTGATATTTTTATATATCCATTTGCTCTTTTATTGGTAATATTAGGAATAACTCTTGTGAATCTTAAATCTTCTAAAAGTGAAAAAATAGAAGAAAATTAGATAACTACTTTATTATATGATTTCAAATTCCCATTTAACTAAATAAGAGATTTTATTTAAAAAATAAACTTAGAGATAATAATAATATATAAGAGTTAAAATCATGGAATTAAAAACACTTTTTAGCCCTGGGAAGATTGGTAATGTTGAAATTAAAAACCGAATCGTGCGTTCAGCTACTTTTACAAATGCTGCAAACGCAGATGGAACGGTAACAGATGAGTTTATTAAGATTTACACGGATCTTGCTAAAGGGGGAACAGGATTAATTATCACAGGATTAGCAGCTATTGATGAAGAAGGAAAATTGAACAATAATCAAGCTGGGTTATATGATGATTCTCATCTAGAGGGTCAAAAAAGATTTGTAAAGGCAGTTCATGAATACCCTGAGGTAAAAATAGCACCTCAACTTTGCCATTGTGGTCGACAAGGTATGAATTCAATATCCCCTTCTGCTGTACTATACCAAGTTACGAAAAAAATGCCTCGTGAGTTAACAAACGCAGAAATTAAAACAATTATTAAAAATTTCGTTAATGCCGGACGTAGAGCTTATGAATGTGAGTATGATTTAGTCCAGCTAAATGGAGCCCACTGCTGGCTGTTGTCAAATTTTCTTAGTCCCTACTCAAACCAAAGAACTGATGAATATGGAGGAAGCACTGAAAACCGAACCAGAATCTTAGTTGAGATATATAATCAAATACGTGATGAGGTTGGGAAGAATTTTCCAATATCAGTAAAATTACAAACGCAAGACTATGTGGAAAATAGTCTAACCTTAGAGGAAGGCAAAAAGATTACAAAAATTCTTGTAGATACGGGATACGACGCTATTGAACCGAGTGGTGGCGGTTTGGAAACAATTTTTATGTCAGGAAAAACGTATCCTGCTCCGGTTGTAAAAACGGAAGAAGAAGAAAATTATTTCCTGCCTACCGTAAAAGAATTTGCTTCAGTTCTCAAGAATACTAAAATTATTCTGATGGGAGGTATAAGAGATCCCTTGAAAGCAGAAAAATTGCTTCAAGAAGGTACTACTGATTTTGTTGCGTTAAGTAGGCCATTAGTTATTGAGCCATCACTCCCAAATCGATGGAGAAATGGTGATTTATCACCTCCTCTATGTACAAGTTGCAATGCTTGCTTTCGTGCCCAACCTTTAGGATGCGTTATAAAGGAAACGCTACTTAAACAAAGAAAAAGCAACTCAGATGATTATAACAACAATTTCTAATTTTTTTTTTGATTATCGATTATGAACTAAATTAGAAGTAAAGAATTATGAATGATGAAGAAAATATTAAAAAAATTCGAACAATTTGTCCTTGGTGGGCATGTCCTTCTTATGATGGTCTCGTAGCAACTGTTGATGTGAAAAATAATAAAATAATCAAGATGGAAGGTGACAAGGATCATCCACAGAGTAAGGGTTATGCTTGTCCCAAAGGACTTAATGATTGGCAGGTAATTTATCATCCTGATCGCTTTACAAAACCCCTTTTAAGAACTCCATCAGGATTTAAAGATATAACCTGGGAAGAAGCATATGAAGTGGCGGCTGATAGATTAGGTGAGATTATTAAAAAATATAGTCCCAAATCAATATGTACAACTATGGCAGAATGGCCTAGTGTTCCCTTATTTATGCGATCAATAAATAGTCCTAACTCAATGACTAATCGAGATCTATGTCAGGGTACTGCTGAAACCGCTGATCCCTTAACTTATGGAAGAGTTCTCACAATATATCGGAGTTCTCAAGATTTTAAGAATTCGAAATGTATTCTCTTAGTCGGTACGAATTTGCCTCAATCTTGTGGAGGTCAATGGCAAGATATTAAAACAGCAATGGATAATGGCGCAAAACTTATTGTTGTCGATCCTCGACGATGTGAGGCTGCTGAAGTCGCAGATCTACATCTTCAGATTCGTCCTGGTACTGATGGTGCGTTAGCTTTGGCAATGATTAACGTGATAATTAATAAAAACCTTTACGATAAAGAATTTGTGGAAAATTATTGTTTAGGTTTTGATAGACTTAGGGAGCACGTTCAGCAATATACTCCAGAATGGGCATCTGAGGTCACTTCACTTTCAGCTGATGAAATTGTAAAAGTAGCTAAAATGTATGCTACCAACGATCCCGCGAGTTATCGAGGTAATAACGGTGTTTGTCAGCACTCGAATTCAACACAGGCATGTCGAAGTTTCGCTGCCTTGATTTCAATTTGCGGTAATATTGATGTGAAAGGTGGAAATAGACTCCCTCAAGGACCTCCGGGTACGGGTAATACTCGTGGTATGGGAATGAGAACACTACTAAGTAAAGAAGTGCAAGAACAGATGATGGGTGCAGAAGAATTCCCACTTTGGGCAGGTCCTGAAGCAATTATGAAATACCCACATAATCCATCTTTGATAAACGGGATGATACATAATGAACCTTATCCCGTGAAAGCATGGATAGTGTTCTGGAATAATCCTGTGTTAACATATGCTAGTGCTCAAAAAGTGATTGAAGCCATGAAAAAAATAGATTTTTTGATGGTTTTAGCATATACACCAAGTCCAACATCAGACTTAGCAGATCTTATTCTCCCAATAAAACATATGTATGAATTTAACTTTATGCAAACGAGTTCTTATGGATGCTGGTTAAGTGCTATGCCTAAATTAGTTGAAGCACCTAAGGGTTGTAGAGATAGTTTTCAAATTTTTTTTGATATAGCAGAAAAAATGGTAGAAAAAGGTTACA
>JAEOTW010000313.1 GCA_016839655.1 Promethearchaeota archaeon
CTTAATCCTCAAACACAGCCATTGTACTTTTGCTCTCTCCTACTCTAACTAGAATCTTCTTATTACTATATATTTTTTTTAGTTTATCATGAATATATTTTGCTAAAAGTTCACTTGTTGTGGCCGGCAAGGGTAAAAAGAAAATATCCTCTCGGGGGAAAACGTATCTCTTTTTAGATGTCACTATTTCCACGGAATCTTTCTCTTCTCTTATTTCCAATTCATCTGATTCTTTTGGTATCAAAACATAATGATCCATTGGTTTTACTATAGACCTTAAATTTTCTTTTAGATCAGTAAAATCTACAACAAAATGATTATCATCAAGATTATCACTTAATTCAACATATACATAATAATTATGGCCATGAAGCCTTGTGCATTGAAGAGGTTGTTTTAAGAAGTGACTAGCACTAAATTTAATATCAGTTGATTCAACTATTACTTTAAATCCCATAAAAAGAGTTCCCCCTTTGTTATTTTTTTGGTTTCATTTTTTTGTAATGAATTAGACCTTTGGTATTTTTATATTTTATGTTTAGAAACAATAAATATTGTGAGGAGTTTTCATAAAAACTAGATACATTAAATCAGTAAGATAACTTCAATAAAAAATAAACCATATTTTAAAATAGCTATAAGTTTTACTATTTACAATAAATTTAAAGATGCTCATACAATGGACTACAAAAAATTAGCGATTACTGGAGCCAATGGATATTTAGGAAAACATACAATAAAAGCAGCTATCCAAAAAGGATGGCAAGTAGTTGGTATCGTACGACGAGACGATGCAGCTAAAGAAGTGGAATCGTTGGGAGCTAATGCAGCAGTTGTTAAAGATTTCAATCTTAATTCTCTAAAAAATGCTTTAGCTGGCTGTAAAGCAGTCCTACATTTTAGAGGGGTAGTTTGTGGGGCTAAAGAACTTTTTGAAAAAGTCAATATTGATGGAATGCGTATTTTAGTTGAAGCTGCTCTTGAAACAAAAGTATCTAGAATAATATTTCCTTCAGGTTTGGGAGTTGATCGATATGGGGAAGAAGAATGGGCTAATGATGCATATTTCTATTCAAAGAATAAAGCTGAACAAATACTTAAAAATGGAAATGTTCCCTATATAATTTTTAGACCCTCTTATATCTTAGGACCTAATGATGAATTAATCCCAGAAATGATAGACCAAATTGGGAATGGAATTGTTCAAGTTGCTGGAAATGGTACAATCCCAATGCAACCTATATATGTTAAAGATGCAATCCATGCTTTTTTAGCTGCGGCTGATGGTGCAGGAGATAATAATCAAATTTTTGATCTCGTCGGACCTCAAGTCATAACTATGCTTGAATTAATCGATATGGTTGTTCAAAATATGACTGATTTAGGTTTTAATATTCCTCATCCTCGCATAAATACAATAACATTTGAAGATGCTCCAGAACAACTAGGGATTTGCAAAGAAATGGTTGATGTTATGAAGTGTGATATTACTTCAAATGGTGATATTGCAGCTAAAGCGTTAGGTTATAAATTATCAGATCTGGATGAAGCTATAAAAGCAGCAATAGTAGCAAAGATGTTTCCAGATATCAAAGAAAAAGGAGAAAAAGCTATTATTCTATTATCTGGTGGGATTGACTCTGCAGTTGCTCTCTACTGGGCAAATAATAAAGGTTATGATATAACTCCTATTTCATTTAATTACAATTTCCGACCAGAAAATGAAAAAAAAGCAGCTTTAAAATTAGCAGAAAGTCTAGATCTAAATCTAATTGAAATCAATATCCCATTTTTAAAAGAATCAATAGATTTGCGCATAGAGGGCCTTCCTATACCGAGTGTCATTCACGCTCCAGAGGGATTTATACCTTCTCGTAACCTTATTTTCTACTCTATTGCATCTTACTATGCTGAAGCTTATGGTTGTAAAGTTATAATTGGCGGGCATATATCAACTGACCAACAAAATTTTCTTGATGCAACACCAGAATTTTTTAATTCTCTTGAGGGACTCATTAATAAGGGAAAACATAGTAAAGATATGACTACTATAGAATTATTATTTCCTTTGGCAAAAAAGACTAAATTAGATGTAATAAAATTAGCGAAAGAATTAAAGATTCCTTTAGAATGGACTTGGAGCTGTTATAGTGATGGAGATCAACCATGCGGGACGTGTAGTTCTTGTCGCAAAAGAAGAGAAACCTTTAATAACCTAAGCTATTCTGATCCAAAATTTTCTTTACGATAATTTCTTTATATTTTTTGAAGGTAAGTTATTAAAACCAAAAAAATTATGATAAATTATAGATTTTCAATAATGGAAACATAATCGAATTATATGATTAACACTGAAGAAGTAACTTCAAAGGAGGCAGAGCAAAACATAATTGTAATTTGCCCTACCTGTAACACAAAAAAAGAATTGAAAATACCCACAAAAATAATTAATCAAGCTAAACAATTAACTACTGTTTCTATTCCTTCGGGGACCGTATGTGAACATGGGTTTCAATCTTTTGTAGACAAAAACTTTAAAGTTCGTGGATATCAAAAAGTAGATTTTGAATTTTCTCATATGGAATTTTTTGAGGGTAGTGGCACTGATTTAGCAGATACAGATGATCCTACTGCCACACTAAGTTCACAGCAATTGTTTCAAGATATTATAAGTCTATTAAGAAGTTATGTTGATGATAAAGAAATTCTTGGAAGTGGAATGTTTACTGTAGAAGGGCATGTAGTTTATTCTTCACTTCCTAGTAACACATTATTTTCGATAATAAAAGAATTCGAAGTGAGGAGTGAGAAAAAATTAAGTAACTTAAAGAAAATGTATCTTGAATTAGAGAATAATCAAAAAATTTGCGCTAGTTATGTTGAAATAAAAGATATACGATTCGCACTAGTGTTGTTCTTTTCCCATATTGTAAAATTAGGTATGGGAAATCTTTATCTTAACGATCTGGTAAAAAAAATAAGGGTTTTAGAAAGTTAAATCATTTTTATATAATTCTCTTTATCAATTCTTTATAAATAGTTATAAATATGGCTATAATTATGTGTTTTATAGGAATACAAATTTAAACATTCAAAACTAGAAAATGGACATCCATAAGATAAAAATGAAAATGCTCCAAGATTTAAAGGAGCAAATTCCAGAACTTACAACTGATCAAATTCAAATTTCAGAACTGCCTAGTAAAAAAAATTCTGTTATTAATTTAAAGTTTGATAAAAAGCCCTCTAAATTACCACAAGAAGTCATAGTTAAAATTTTTAGAACTGAAAATATAGCAATTGAGTACAACATTTTAACTAGGCTTTGGAATCAAGGTTTTCATGTTCCAAGTATTTTATTTTTTCATAATCCTTATTTATTCCTCGAAAAAGTTGATGGTACAAATTTATGTGATTTTATCAATGAAAGATTAAAAGGCACCAAGCACTTAGATGATTTGGAATCTGAAGCAAGAACTCAAATTGTTAATAGTATAGAAAAACTTGCTGAGTTTATTGCTCAATTTCATGAAAAAAATTTTGTTAGAAAAATGCATGAAGAAAAAAGAAAATACGTTCTTTGTAAAGGAGATACAAGGCTTAGGGATTTCATTTATGATTCTATGAATGATAATTTGTATGCCGTTGATTTTGAGGATGCATATGAGGGTAATCATATGGATGATTTGGCTTGGATATGCACTTCCCTTCTTGATACAGATCCAGGGATCTTTGAAATGGAGGAACCAAAACATAAGGTTGACCTGATAAACATATTCCTTAGAAAATATTACCGAACTAATCCAAAATTTCCTTTTGACTTTAATTATTTAGCTGAGAAGATAATTGATAATTTAAATATAGTTATAGAAAGGAGAAATCTTCCCTATGGCAC
>JAEOTW010000053.1 GCA_016839655.1 Promethearchaeota archaeon
ATGATATTCCAACAATATTCCTAGAATTTGATGTTACCGTTCCAATTGGTCAATTCAAGACTCGTGTTGAAGCATTTTTAGAAATAATAAGAGAGGAGGATCTTTTTTAATAAAAAGGAGGAATTAATATGATGGAAACAAAATATCCAACCGAACCGTTAAAATGTTGGAATAGTGCTAAAACTCTTAGAGAGAATTATTATAAAGATTTTGCTGAAGCTCATGATAAAGGTGGGCTTCGGTGGGCAGGTGGAGCATGGTCATTCGATGCAATCCCTGCGGGATTAGGAGATGATGTTTATTCTTTAACGGGAGAGCCTTATGGAGCGACTGTTGCATTTAATGATAAATTCGCTTTAGAATGTCATGAAGCAACTGAAGCAAAGGGATTTGCCCGAGATCTATGTTCATATATGCGAAATTATTGGGGTTCTATTCTTATTAACAAGTATGCATGGCCTCAATTTTCCGAGGAATTCCCAAAACCAGATTTTATTTGGCAAGATCATATTTGTTGTTCACATGCTAAATGGTATCAAGTAGCAAGTGACCTTGAAGGAGGAATTCCTTCGTTTTGTATTGATGTTTCAGTAGGACCATACGAAGAACGAACAGAACACAAGATCAATTATATTGTGGGTCAAATGCATGATGGAATTAAGTGGCTCGAAAAAGTCACTGGAAGAGATTATGATGATGAATTGTTAATAAAAGCAGTTAAGAACGAATTTCGTTCATGCCATTATTGGTCTGCAATTTGCGAGCTTAACAAAGCAATCCCCGCTCCTTTAGATGAAAAATCTATGTATTCATTATATGTTCTTGGAACTTTAAGAAAATCAGCTCAATGGACAGCAGATTTTTATGAAAAAGAATTATATCCAGAAGTAAAAGATCGTGTAGAAAGAGGTATAGCTGCTGTTGGAAATGAAAGGTGTCGAATTATGACAGATACTCAACCTCCATGGGCATTTTTAAGGATATTTCGCTATTTGGAGCAATATGGGTGTGTTTCTATTGGAAGCCTTTATACATTTGGGCTTATAGGATTATGGGAAGATAAAGAAGATGGAACTTGGGGTCCGAAATCTATTCCTGATATTGAGATAACAAATCGAGATGAAGCCCTACGAGCTCTAGCAGATTGGAATTTAAGCAAGCCAGAATGGCAGCACTTCTACCATCCAAAACTCAAATCGGATATGATGATTAGAATCGCGAAAGAATGGAAACTTGATGGGGTTTTTCTGCACTTTAATAGAGGTTGCGAAGGTTTAAGCCTTGGAATTGCTGAAAATCGTTTAGCAATCCAAAAAGCAGGGATTCCAACTATGCCATTTGAAGGTAATATGGGAGATGAGAGAGAATTTGATCTTGAGAGGACAATGAAGCGTGTAGATGCTTTTATGGAATCAATCGGAATGGAAAAAATGAAAATTTAGTGTATTTAGTATTATTTTTTAAAAAGAATTTACTCAAAAAGAAAAAAGCGTTGGAAATTAATCTCATGAAGCGATATATAACTATAATTATCGGTCTTTTAACTATACTGGTAGTTTTTTTCGTTCCTTTTGGTATCATGATAGATTTAGGTCCTGGACCTAATAGTATTGTTTCAATGATATGGGAGGTTCCTCTCACTCCAGCATGGTATTCAATTCGATTTTTCAGCGCTTTTCTCTATTATTTTGAATATATTTTTTTTAGATTTATCTTTGTAGTATATGTTATTCTATTAATGGTTGGAAAATTTAATAAAAAGCGATTTATATTGATTGGTGTGATAAGTGAGCTTATTCCTTTAGCATTAGCAATACCTTCAACATTTATCCTTAATGTTCAAGGAGATAACTTGCATGTAATCATATATCCTATCCCAATTTTAATGATATTTGATCTAATTATAGTTTATTTATCAAATCAATTAGATCTTATTAAAACAAGTAATGAAATCTATAATAACAAAATTTTAAAAGAAAATATGTAAAGTGGTTTAATTTGATAACAGCAGGAATTGATTGTGGTTCTAAAAACACGAAAGTTGTACTTTTGGAGAATAATAATGTTTTATCAACATCATCAGTACTAAGTGGTTTTGATCAAGAAGAATCAGCTCAACAAGCATTAAATAGTGCTTTAGAAAAAGCAAAACTTAAACAGGAAGATATTAAACATATTACAGCAACAGGAGCAGGAATGGAAGCAATTTTTTTTGCGAATGATAATATTACAACTATTACAGCTGATGGTCGAGGTACTTTTTTTCTTTTCCCTTCAGCTCGTACGGTTATTGATATTGGAGCAGAGGAAGGATTAGTTGTGAAACTCGATGAGAACGGAAAAGTTAAAGATTTTGGAATTAATGAAAAATGTGCTGCTGGGGCTGGTGCTTTCATAGAAGCCATGTCAAGAGCATTAGAAGTAGATATCGAAACAATGGGAGAACTTTCTTTAAACTCAACAAAACAAATTCCAATGAATGCTCAGTGCACTATTTTTGCTGAATCCGAAGTGGTTTCGTTGATTCACCAAAAAACTTCAAAAGAGGATATAATCCGAGCAGTTCATGATGCTATTGCTGATAGAAATACAAGTATGGTTCGACAAATAGGTATTGAGAAAGACGTAGCATTAATAGGTGGTGTTGCGAATAACATAGGTTTTGTAGATTCTATGAATAAGAACTTGGGTTTTGACCTTTTAGTACCAAAAGATGTTATTGCACCAGAATATGTTAGTGCTTTAGGAGCAGCACTTGTAGCACAAGATAAAATTGGAGGTTAAAATTATGTCAAATGCAGAATCAGAAAAAGAATATTGGAGATGGACTGAGTCTCGTTATACTCACCCTGATTTAAAATGGGAAGATGGGGATATCATCACAGCAGGAGTAGATGTTGGTTCAGTCAGTACCCAATCTGTAATAATGGTAGATGGTGAAATTTATTGTTATGCAAGCATGAGAACGGGAGCTAATAGTCCAGACAGCGCAAATAATGCTATGGATTGGGCGCTTGATGGTACTGGTTTAACATTAGATAAGATTCAATATGTTGTTGGAACCGGATATGGACGAGTTAATGTCCCCTTCGCAAAACGAGCAATTACAGAAATTGCATGTCATGCAAGAGGAGCTAACTTTATTTATGGTCCAGAAATTCGGACTGTGTTAGATATGGGAGGCCAAGATTGTAAAGCTATACGTTGTGATCAACGTGGTAAGGTTACGGCATTTCTTATGAATGATAAGTGTGCAGCAGGAACCGGAAGAGGGATGGAAGTATTCGCAGATTTGCTTCAAGTACATATTAATGATGTAGGAAAATTATCCTTAGAAGTTGACAAAGAACCTGAACCTGTTAGTAGTACATGTGTAGTTTTTGCAAAGTCAGAAGCAGTTGGATTACTCAGAAAGGGATGGCCAAAAGAAAAAGTTTTGGCAGCTTATTGCTCAGCGATGGCACATCGAGTTGTAACTTTATTACAAAGACTTGGAATTGAAGAAAAATTCGCTATAACTGGAGGAATTGCTAAAAATATTGGTGTTGTCAAAAGAATCGAAGATGAATTAAAGCTTAAAGCCCCCGAGCCTAATATTGATCCTCAACTCGCAGGAGCTATTGGTGCCGCGTTATTTGCTAAAGCTCTAGTTGAAAAAGAACGAAAAAAAGCCTAATTTTATTTTAAAAATAATTATAAAAATACAGTGAAGTTTATGACAAAGGCTAATTATGGTTACAAGGACGGTTCAGGAGAATATTTTATCACTATCGATACAGATTTATGTAATTCATGTGGAAAATGCGTAGAAGTTTGCCCTGCAGGTGTTCTCGAAATGGCAGAAGATGAGTTAGATCCCTTAGGGGATGAAATTATCGCGACTGTGTCTGAAGAGCACCGCAAGAAAATTAAATACTCATGTGCTCCTTGTAAACCAGGTGGAGAGTCAAGAAGATTGCCATGTGTAGAAGTTTGTGAACCTGTAGCAATAGAACACTCTTGGTAGCGTCAAAAAATATGTTTTATTCAATCTTTTAAAAATTTATTTAAGATAAATTTCTTTTTATAAAATCTATTACTTTTCTTGAAATTTGCAGGTCGATATCTGCAGGAATTTCTCCACTTTCAACATCTAATCCAATTAAATTACAAAAAATTCTACGAAAATATTCATGTCTGGGAAAAGATAAAAAGCTTCGAGAATCCGTAGTTATTGAACAAAATGTAGCATTAATAGGTAGTGTTGCGAATAACATTGGATTTGTAGATTTAATGAATAAGAATTTAGATTTTGAACTCTTGGTGCCAAAAATGGTGTTGCTCCAGAATATGTGAGAGATTTTTCTGTAGAATTTATACATAAATGAAAAATTTTAAATGCATAGGAAATCTTACTTTTAGTTAGTCTTAATCCATATTAAAATTTCAATAGGTTTTAAATATGAGTGTAAAACTTAATAATGATTATTATATTAAAAGAAAAGCGAAATTACTGACAGATTTTGAAGTATTATTATCCATGTCGCAAAAAATTCTTGCAGCAAAGTTTAATGAAACTAAAATTGATGAGTTATTTAATTTAATGAAAGTAGAATATGAAAATTTAATTCCTGAAATTCCTTACGTTGGAGGAATGAAAAATTTCTTTACTAATTTTCTAATCGGAGGTGCAGCCATTCTAGCGGTTATCCGTATTTTAGAAAAAGAAAAATTCACATTGCAAGAAGTTGGGAAATTCTTTTACGAACTATGTGATATTAATAACACATTTAGAAAAGAAAATATGGTAGAAATAGGTAAAGATCCCTCCCAATATCCATTTGAAAAGGAATATAGAGATTATATGAAAGCTGCAGCAGAAATGTCACAGAAAAGAGCATATCCTGATAACTGGGTAGCGGATTTTGTAGACGGTGAGGGTAAAAAATTCGAATGGGGTTTAAATGTTCATGAATGTGGGATTTATAAATTTCTTAAGAAATTTGATGCTGAAAAATACGCACCTATCATCTGTTTATCTGACTTTTCTGAGGCAAATATTTTTGGATATGGATTCTCTCGGACTCAGACAGTCTCAAATGGAGCCTCTATTTGTGACCATAGATATATAACAGATATTAAAACACCGAGAGCATGGCCTCCAGATAAGATACCAGAATTCAAACTAAAACTAGAGGATTTCATTTAGATTTTAAAAAGTTTGAAATAAAAACCATAAGATTCACTTTCTCAATTAATAACTAATTAATTCTATGGTTAATTTTAACTAGAGAGTGTTTACTATGGGTTCGATATCAATAACGATTAATGGAATAAAAGTCGAAGCTGAAAAAGGTTCTACCATTTTAAAGGCAGCTTTAAATGCGGAAATATACATTCCTAGTATCTGTGCCCATCCCGATTTACCAAGCCTAGTAGGGTTAAAGCCAAATGAGGAAATTTTCCAAGGAGAAACCAAAATCAAGAATGATAATCCTCAGGAACACCAAGGGTGCCAACTTTGTGTAGTAGAAGTAGAAGGGATGGAAGGATTAAAAACATCTTGTAGTACAATTATTGAAGAAGGCATGGTAATTACGACTGATAATCCTGAAATTCAAAGTCTTCGTCAAGAAAAATTATTAACTTTTCTTTCAAAACATCCTCATGCGTGTTTAATGTGTGCCCAACGTGAAGGTTGTAGTCGTGAGCCATGTTCACCAAATGTTCCAGTAGAAGAACGATGTTGTCCGATATTAGGACGGTGTGAATTACAAAAAGTAGTTGAATATATCGGAATTCGAGAAGATATACAGCGATATAAGCCCCAAGGCCGTGCTATCATAGAAAATGAATCCCTATTCATCAGAAACTATGAGTTATGTATTGGATGTACTCGATGTGTAAGAGTTTGTCGGGAGGTTCGTGGTATTGAAGCTTTGGGTTTTGTTTATTCAAATGGAGAAACACTAGTAGGAAGTTTAGCACCCTCACTCAAGGAGTCTGGATGTAAATTTTGCGGAGCTTGTATTGAAGTTTGTCCAACAGGAGCTCTTACAGATAAAGATATCTTCTGGGCTGAACGTGAAAGATTATTGGTTCCTTGTAGAGAAGCTTGTCCATTAAAGATTGATGTACCACGTTATATTCGATTAATTTCAGAACAAAAATATGCTGAAGCAGCGGCAGTTATTCGAGAAAAAACTCCTCTTCCTTCTGTTCTTGGAAGAGTTTGTTTTCACGATTGTGAACTTGAATGTCGCAGGAATGAACTTAATGAGCCTATTGCTATTTGTGCGTTAAAACGTTTTGCAACTGAAAATGATAATGAGATTTGGAAGCCAAATTTAAGTATTAAACCTTCCACTGGAAAAAAAGTAGCTGTTGTAGGTTCAGGGCCTTCTGGTTTAACAGCGGCATATTATTTACAGCGGTTAGGACATGCGGTCACTATATTTGAATCTAATTCTTATTTAGGAGGTATGTTAAGGCAAGGAATTCCAGAATATAGATTACCACGATCAGTTATCCAGAAAGATCTTGACCATATTTTGAGCATTGGAATTAACATTCTAACTAATAAAGTTGTTGGAGAACACTTATCCCTTAAAGATTTAAAAAATCAAGGGTTTAATGCAACTTTTTTAGCTGTAGGCGCTCAAGATACTAAAAAACTTGATCTCGAAGGATTAAATCTCCCAAATATTCTATGGGGTCTTGATTTTTTGAAAAAAGTCAATAATGGGGAAGATGTAAACATAACTGATACTGTTATTGTAATTGGTGGAGGGAATGTAGCCATTGATGTAGCTTTAGTTGCTAAGCGACTTGGTGCAAAAGAAGTTTTATTATCCTGTCTTGAATGTAGAGAAGAAATGCCTGCCCATGAATGGGAAATTCAAAAAGCTATCGATGAGGGAATTACACTTGATTGTTCCTGGGGTCCAAAAAGAGTTATTGATGAAAATGGTGAAATATCTGAAATTGAGTTAGTTCATTGTGATTCTGTATATGATGATAATAATTCCTTCAATCCAATCTTTGATAATAATAATACAAAATCAGTCAAGACAGAAATGGTAATATTAGCTATAGGGCAAATTCCGGATCTATCCTTATTAGGGAGTGAAAGTAAAATTACCATCTCTCCATCTGGATTAATTCAAGTTAAAGAAGGATCACTAGAAACAAATATACCAGGATTATTTGCAGGAGGTGAAGTTACTAATAGCCCTAGCTCGGTAGTTGATGCAATCGAAATGGGTCGAAGAGCAACATCTTCAATTGATAAGTTTTTAGGAGGTAATGGTGAGATTGAAGATACATTTATTGAATCGGACAATCCTCCAACTAATTTAGGACGCGATGAAGACTTTTATGATAAAACACGTGTAAAAATGCCTCTTATATCATTAGAAAAACGGCTAAACAGTTTTAAAGAAATTGAATTGGGATTTGATGAAAAATTAGCTCTTGAGGAAGCAAATCGCTGTTTAAGATGTGATCTACGACTTGAAATCTCTTCTGTTATACTACCACCTCAAAAATGGTTAGATTTAACCTCTGAGAACATCCAAAACGTCCCTGAAACTGAAGGTGTTATTAAAGTTCTAAATGAGAATCAAGAAATAATATTAATCCAGGGTACTCAAAATATGCGTATAGCAATGGAGGAACAATTAAATTCAAATCAAACAGCTTGTTATTTCGACTATGACGAAGATCCTATGTATACAAAAAGAGAGAGTGAGTTATTACAACAATTCATGCAAGAATTTGGAAGATTCCCAGAGGGGAATGAAGATCTTGACGATGATCTTTTCTGAATTTAATTTTCGGTTAACTTTTTCTCAAGGCCTTCAGTTAATAGAGGCAAAATTTCGCAAAGATCTCCAACTATACCATAATTAGCTATATTGAAAATTGGTGCATCAGGATCTTTATTGATAGCGATTATTATATCACTGCTTTTCATCCCCACTTGATGCTGAATTGTGCCTGAAATTCCACAAGCAATGTAAATCTTAGGAGAGACAGTATTACCACTCTGTCCAACTTGTTGTGACTTCGGAATCCAACCTTGGTCAACTGCTGCTCTGCTTGCTCCCACTGCTGCATTTAATACGTTAGCTAAATCTTCTATTAATTTAAAATTCTCCTTATTCCCAACACCTCTTCCTCCTGATACAATAGTATCAGCTTCACAAACTGGAATTCCACATTCAGCAGCAACACCACTAATCAATTCTTTAGTTTTAACTTTCAAACTCTGAAGATCTACTTTAACAGGTACTTCAATGATTTCGGCATTATTCTCACCTAGAACTGGCGCCATTTCCATAACATTTGGTCTAACTGTTGCCATTTGAGGGCGTGTAGCAGGACATATAATATCAGCCATGATATTTCCACCGAATGCTGGTCTTGTTTGTAATAATAATCCATCTCGTATAGACAACCCAGTACAATCAGCAGTAAGACCTAATTCTAGAGTTGCTGCTATTCTTGGTGCTAGATCCCTTCCATTTATAGTTGCGGGAAATAATACAATATTTGGATTGTATTTAGAGATTATACCTGTGATTACGGAGGAATAAGTTTCAGTATGATAATCCCTAAGAGCTTCATGTTCAGCAATATATATTTTGTAAGCACCACGATTAGAGAATTCCTGAGAAAATCTTTTTACATTATCTCCTAAAAGTAACACACAAGCTCTTTGATATATAATATCTGCTAATTCTCTTGCTTTACCCAGCAATTCATATGAGACATTTCTAACGTTTGCATCTTTTATCTCGGCCACAATCCACACATCTTGATACTTTGATAAATCAACGTCTTCAATTTTTTTCCGCTGAATTGTTAATGCTCCCACATTACACTGATCAACGCATGCACCACAAAGTGTACATTCATCTCCTATTTCTGCGATCTTGTCTACAATTGTTATGGCTCCAAATGGACATGCTTTTTCACAGAGTCCGCACCCAGTACATTTTTCCTTATCTACATTTATCAATTTAGATCACCTTATCCTTTGATAGTAATTCAATTAATTTTTGAACTGAAACTTCAGCTGTTTCTTCTTCTATAAGAACTCCCTGTTGCCTAGCTGGTGGAGAATAAACTTTAATAACCTCTGTTAATGAACCATTTAAGCCATAATCTTCTTTATCACCACCAAGATCATCAGCATCCCATGTAGAAAATGGCTTTTTATTTGCTTTCATTATACTCATCATGGGAGGGTTTGTGGGTTCAAAGGAAGATGGAGTTATTCCAGTTATAAGTACCGGAATTCTAACTTCGACTATTTTGTACCCATCATCTGTTTGGACTTTTGCTGTTAACTTTTTGCCTTCTAATTTTTCAACACTTTCAACATATGTTATCTGAGGAATGCCTAATTGAGCAGCAATTTCGGGACCCACTTGGGCAGTATCACCATCAATAGCTTGTAATCCACAGAAAATAATATTGAAATCACCAATTTTCTTGATACACTGAGTCAATGTAAACGATGTTGCCCATGTATCCGCACCAGCAAAAGCTCTGTCACTTAGCAAGATTGCTTTATCTGCTCCTAAAGCAAGACACTTGAGTAGTGCTTTTTTAGCTTGTGGTGGTCCCATGGAAATTACTATAATCTCATCACCTTCTTGTCTGATTTTAATTGCTTCCTCAAGCGCAAACTGATCGAAGGGATTCAGGATACTGGGAACACCCTCTCTAATTAATGTATTAGTTTTAGGGTCAATTTTAACCTCAGTTGTATCGGGAACTTGTTTTACACATACGATAAATTTCATAGTTTCACAATTAATTCTTTAGAGTTAATTAAGGATATTAAAAATCAAAAAAAAAGTTAATTGATATTGTTTTCCCTCTTTGATCATGAAATTCCAAATTCCGAAAAATTAAATAATAAAAGAATCTTTGAAATAACCTGTTAATCCAATATTTACAAATTAGTAAATCTAAATTGAAGTGAATTTTAGTTGCCTACAATAAAAGTAAATGATATAAACATTTATTATGAAATCCATGGAGAGGGCTTTCCATTAATCGACATAAATGGTTTAGCCGCAGATGTGAGTTGGTGGCTGCCAGAAATAATAGAAGCACATGCAAATCACTTTAAAACCATTATTTTTGATAATAGAGGAGCAGGGCGAACCGATAAACCAGATATTCCTTATTCAATTAAAATGATGGCTGATGATACTATCGGCTTAATGGATGCATTAAATATAGAAAAGGCTCATATACTTGGAGGATCATTAGGAGGATTTATTGCTCAAGAAATAGCGATTAATAATCCTGAAAAAGTTGAAAAATTAGTTCTCTGTTGTACACATTGTGGAGGATCTAAACAAGTTCTTCCTTCAAATGAAGTATTACAAAAGATGATGGCTATCCAGGGATTGCCTCCAGAAAAATTTATTGATACTATTTTATCCTATTGTTTTACTGATGACTTCATTGAGAACAACCCTGATTTTGTAGAATCCTATAGAAAACGAATATTAGAACATGTGATCCCTCATCATGCTTACCTACACCAGGTTGAAGCAAATATGAGTTTTAGTTCAGGGATGAAGCTTAAAAAAATCAAGGCACCTACGTTGATCATGCATGGGAGAGAAGATCTTATTATTCCTTGGCAAAATGCTGAAATTTTAGCAAATAGAATTCCTAACGCAAAAGCAATAATATTAGACAACGCAGCTCATTTACTCTTCCAACCAAACCCAGAAGCAGTAATTGAACCTACAATTGATTTTCTAATAAGAAAAGTTGAAATCGAAGCTCTATAACCTAATTCTTTTTTTTTAAAATAGGGTAAAAATAAAAAAATATAAAAAAAATTAATATTGTTTCTTACCAAGAATTTCTCTTGCTACAATCATTTTCATAACTTCAGAGCTACCTTCTGCGAGTGAAAATGATCTAACTGCTCGCCAAGCTGCTTGGTCGACGCATTCTCGTGTATATCCAAAAGCACCCTGAAATTGCATCACGGTATTGATTGCGTCACAAGCCCATTCGGAACAAACCATCTTACCCATAGCAACAATTTTACTTGTTTCAAATCTACTTACTTTACCTTGTTGTTCTAAATCAATAGTATGTAATGCTCTATAACCCCAATCTCTCAACATATTTAATTTAGTATAATGTTCAGCCAATTTGAAATTAATTCCTTGGTATTGTGATAATGGTTTTCCAAATGATTTTCGTTCTTTAATATAATTAATTCCATTTTCTAACGATTTTAGACCTGCAGAAGCACAAATAACTGTGATTAACGCTCTTGCATATTCATAACCTTCATGTAAGATATAAAAACCCTTGTTTTCTTCACCGAGAATATAATGTTTAGGAATTTTTACACTATCAATCGAGAATCCTCCACATGATATTCCTTCTCGTCCTAAATCATCGACGTATGTAGGAGTAATCCCTTCGGCGGTTAAGGGTAAATAGAAGCATGTCATTCCTCTGGTTCCACGTTCTGGAGTTTGATGAGCAATAGTAACATGACCACCACCGTACTTTACAGCCTCTCGCACGCCACTAATATACATTTTTTCACCGTTAACAACAAATCCATCCTCATCTGGTTTGATTGTCGTGATAGTACCACCGACATCGGAGCCAGCATCACTTTCAGTTGTGGCAATACCTAAAAACCATTCTCCTGAGAGAGTTTTGGGAAATATTTCTTGTTTAGCTTCTTCCGTTCCATATTTATTTAGAAGATAACCCCAAGATGCTGGAACTAAGTAATATACACATGTGGAACCAGTACAGTCTGCTCTTGCTAATTCTTCTGCAATAACACCTGCACTTACTGCATTTAATCCTGGACCGCCATATTTTTCATCAGCAGTACAAGTCATTAACCCTAATTCCGCCATCCCCTTGACAACATCCCTAGGAATTTCTTTAGTTTCTTCCATTTGAAGGGCAATTGGAGCAATTTTATTCTGAGCAAATTCACGAACAGACTCTCGAATCATATCTTGTTCTTCTGTAAACTTAAAACTCATGTTTCTTACCTCTTTGTTAAAAATTTAACTGTATACATTTGAATTACGTAAAATTCTTAAGGTTTATTATTCAAATAAAACTCTAACTCATAAGGGAAAAAAGTGGGACGTATTATTTAGAGAGTACTAATTTTATCTTACTTTTCTACTATTGTAAATCCTGTTTTTTTTAGAAGATTAGGGCCTCTTCTATTGTCGTTCAGAATACTTAGTACTTTTGTGAAGTATTAATTAATAAAGAGGTTTAATATTATGTTAATGGATGATGATGTGTTAGGATATATAATAATTCTTATTGTTATTTTAGGATTAGGCTCTACAGTGATTACTATCTTGAGTTTTATTTCTCTACTTTTTTTAGGATTGTTTATACTACTAGTTCCATTGATAATTTTTGGGTATATAAAGTCAAGAAATAAGAGAAGATGTCCCTCTTGTTATGTTATAATGGTAAAATTAGAAAAAGAAGATAAAATCGTCTATCAATGTCCAGAATGTTCAAAAATTTTTAGAGATATTAAAAAAGAACCTAAAAGGAAAATAGAAAAACAAGATTATAAAAATTTTGAATGGTTAAAACATCAATATTTTGATTTGGAGAAATCAATACAAGAAATCGCAATTGAACAACATGTAAGCATGATAACCATCCAGAAATGGGTTGAAAAACTTGAGAATAGGTTAAGAGGAAATCCAGAGAATTAATTAAGAAGCGTTATTCTTTCCTACCTTTCTACAATTGTGAATCCTGTTTTTTGCAGTAGATTTATAGCTTCCTCTATTATCGTTTCTTCAACACGTAAAATAAGCATAGATTCATTTTTGACTAAAGTAGAGTAAAAATATTCAATATTAATCTTGTTTTCTCCCAAGCTTTTCGGTATTTCATATAATGCATTAGGATGATCATTCAATCTTACGGCAATGACTTCCGTAGTTGATACCATAAAATTATTTTCATCCAAAAGGTCGATACATTTTTCAGGATTATCAACGAGAGTTAATATCAATCCATATTCACTTGTTTTTGCTACCGTTAAAGCTCGGATGAAGATCTTATTATCCATAAGTAATTTTATGAAATTTGCGAGTTCTCCTGGCCGATCTTCAAGATAAACACTTAGTTGAATCATTTTTATTCATTTTTTTTGAAATTACATAGATGGTAAATTTTAATATTCCCTTTTTTTTAAACTTAGTAAATAAATAATTAAGAATAATCTATCATAAGTTAAACTGATGCTCAAGGATTTTTACGATAAACACAAAAATTTTTCTTTCAGAACCTTGTCAGAGTACTATATATCTCCGGGGATTAGATGTAAGTTTGATACATTGAAAGAGAACATCGGAAGCAGAAGGAAATTTTTTAGTGGGATTGATCTCGGCTCTTCTGGTAATTCTATTCTGCCCTTTTTAGATAATACGAACCACAAATCTTTCCTAGATATTGCCAACTTACCATTGAGTCAATATAGAAATAAAAATATGCACCATCCTATATGCGCAGATCTCATTAAATTGCCATATCGAGATGAGTCTTTCGATTTTGTTAGTGCACTAGACGTTTTAGAACATATTAAAGACGATAAATCAGCAATATCAGAAATAAGTCGCATTTTAAAGAGAAAAGGAATTGCTGTAATCACGGTACCGCATATGATGAAATTTTACTCAAATCAAGATAAATTAATAGGGCATTTTAGGAGGTATGACTCAGGTGAAATAATCTCTGATTTTAACAAATATAATCTTAAGAATCTAAAGACCTTTGGAGTGTATGGTAGATTGATGTTAATAGCTGATATTCAATCTACTAATCCAAGAAAAATTGAAGAGAATCTTATAACCTTAAGAAATAAATATGAATCAAATACGATTTTTCAAAATATTTGGAATGTTATTGTTAAGATTCTTTCAAAATTGATGAAACTGGATGCTAAGATGAGTTCAAATCGTAGAATTAGAAATGTAGGTTTAATATTTATTAAGAATTAGAGTTTTGTAGATCATATTACAAGTTCTCTTTTTTCAATTTATCGAAAAGTTTTTTATATTCTTCGATATATTTCTCATCATTAGTTTCTTCAATTTTTTTAAGAAGTTCTATTGATCTTGTCAAAATCTCAGACTGCTTTTTGATTTTATCATAAAAAATTTTCTTTTTATCTTGTGATTCTTCAAATTGTATTTTATCTTCATATTCTTTAATAGAGCTTTTAATTTCTTTCTGAGACTCAATAACTGAGGATGCTAATTGTCTTTTTCTTTGTTGTAACTTAATGCAATTTTCACATATAATTTCACCCGACTTTGGTTGTTCACTTTTGACCATAAAAGGATTTCCACAACGAGCACAAGGTACAAGCCTTAAAACAAAATTGTCGTTGTTAGAATCGGGCATAATCGCGTAGGAAGTGAATTTTATTATATAATAATTTATCTATAATTAATATCTTGTATTAATAATATATTATTATTCAATTTAATCCTCAACTTTTAGAAAACTAATAATACCTTAAGATATTTCACTCTATATGGATTTTGTCCTTATTACTATATTACTTGTCTTTGGTTTATTATTCGGTATAATAAGTTCTCTAAGTGGAATAGGAGGAGGAGTCTTCTATGTTAGTGTTATGGTCCTAATTTTTATCATTCCTATTAATTTAGCTGTAGATACTTCTGCTTTTATTATTTTAATTTCTAGTGGGGGAGGGTTTTTTACTTACTTTAAAGAAGAAAGATTACATATTAAGCAAGTTATTATATTTTCGTCATTTTCAATTTTGGGAAGCATTACAAGCACCTTAATATTTACTCCCTTTAATTTAGATGGTACAATATTAAAAATCATATTTGCGACAACAATCTTAATTGCTGGATTAAATATGATATCCAAAGCAATTAAATCTAGAAAATCTAATCCAGAATTAGAGGAATATGAGAATAATTTTACTCTCCATAGTCATGATTATCAAACTAATTTGAAAAAAACTATACCTTTATTTTTTTTAGCTGGTTTTTGTGCTAATTTATTAGGTATAGGAGGAGGCATTATCAATACTCCTTCTCTTCATATTTTTCTTCAATATCCAATTCATAATGCTACAGCAATTTCTATTGGAATTATATTTTTTACTGCAATTTATAATACTATTGCTAAAAGTATTTTAGGCCAAATAGACTATTTAATAGGAATAATAATTGGATCAGGGGCAATATTAGGCTCAATAATAGGGGCAAAAGTTTCTGGAAAATTACCTAAAAGTCACTTACAATTTTTAGTTGCTATAGTATTAATGTCGTTGGCGATTAGGATGTTTTTTTAGGATATGAGTGTTAAAAAATTTATAAATTTTAAATCTTAAATTTTAATTGGAGTCTATTTAAAATTATTAAGATTATTCTAAAATATTATTGAAAAAAGGTAAAAAAAATGGTACAAGTAAAAGATATTGAAAAGCTAATGGATGATTTCATGATAGAAGTAGATGATAAATTTATCGATATTAAGCGGTATCTTCTTACTGAATTTGAATGGAATGTAGATCCTTTAAAAAAATCTCAATTTATAATAAGAGGTATTCCAATAGAAGACAATAGGAAAATAAGTGACATTTTGAAATCGTTTTTACCAAATGAAGTTATAAGCCTTAGAGAAATTTAAAAATAAAATGTTCTGTTATCAATAAAGTAAATATATTATGGTGGAATTAATTAAAACTGAAAATAAAAGTAAACCGGAAATTTCTATTAGCAATCAAATAAAGAAATTTGCTATAAACGGTCTTTATGGATTTAATACTATTTTATTAATTGGGATGGGGAGACGTTTAGGCATTTTTAATTACTTATATGAAAAAGCTAAATCTTCACCTAGTTCTGGTAAACATTATGAAGTAATTCTCACTCCGATTGAATTGTCTGAAAATTTAAATTTAGATTTTAAGTATTTAGATGGTTGGATACATTTAGCACTTGAATGTGGTCTACTTGAAATCGGAAATTCGGAAAAGAGAGTTTTAAAAACAGCTCCTTATGTGTATGATTTAATTATTGACAGAAATAATGAATTTTATATTGGTGGAACACTCGGTGCTTTCTATTACATGGCTCCAGCTCAGGATATTTTAATAGATAATTTTAAAACAGGTAAAATATGGAGTATATTAGATTTACCCGGAGATGTTATGATAGACCTACAAGAACGTGGCGCTAGGTTTGGAACTTTAGTAGAGAGACTGTTTTCTAAAAAGTTTGAAAATTTTTGTAAGAATATATTGAAGAAAGGTACTATTCTTGAATTAGGATGTGGTTATGGCTTTAACATTAAGACTTGGGCAAAAAAGTATGAAAAGGCTAGATTTGTAGGAATTGATATTGATCCAATTGCAATAGAACATGCAAAAAAATTAATAGATGAAAATAATTGGAATGGAAGGATTGAAATATTTAAGACAGAAATAAATGAATTTGCAGGTTCTTGTAAGGAAAAATTCGATCTGATTATATTAAATCAAGTTCTCCATGAAATGAAAACTGATGAGAATTACCGAATAGGCGTGTTTAAAAGTCTATATTCCTTGTTGAAGGATAACGGGATTCTACTTATTGGAGAGAGTATGATTCCTGATACCTTTAGTCCAAAAAAAGGATTCCAACTTTTTGCTATCACGCATAAGTTTTCGGAAATAAAAGCTTCGCTTTTTTATGATGAAAAAACCTTTCAAGAGTTTATTGACTCAACACCTTTTACTAAGGCTAATTTTATAAGAGAAGGTGGAGATAGTATCTGGGTAATAGAAAAATGAAGAAATTGTCTGTGAAAACTTGTTAATTTTTTTTTATAAAATGTTTTAAAGTGAAATATCTATTATTAATTATTCTTAGATATAAAAAATTTAAACCTAGAAAACCAATCTCTCGAATTTAATATTAATCAATATTTAGGGATGGTAAGAATCGCTCAAATTAGATTAATAAAAGAAGCAGAAGCAGAGGAAAAGAATTATAATTGGGAGAAAGCAGCAGGTTTATATGAACAAGTTGCCAAATCATTTTTGGAAAAAAATTTGTTACAGGATGCTGCCAAAATTTATGATAAACTAGGATTTATATACCTCCGAGCTGTTTATGCATCTGAAACTAAAGAAGATTATTTAAATTGGAATGAACAAGCTGTTAAAGCATTTTACATGGCGGAGAGTCTCTTTGACCAAACCAATGATAAAATCTTAAGTATGGAATGTAAAGCTAAAGCACTTGCTCAAAGTTGCTTAGTTATTACGTCAATTGAAGAGGCGAGAAAGAATATGAAAAAATCAATCGATATTTTTTTCCAGATTATTGAAGAATATTCAAAGGCAAATGATACGATAAATCTTATAAGATTGTCAGCACAGATTGTAGACCCAATGATTTTATTTTTGTTTATATGTTCTAATCCTTCTGTATTAGAGCATTATAGCCAGCTGGGGCAGAAATTAATAGAAAAAGCTTGGAGACTTCTAAAAGAAGTCGATACAATCGAAACTAGAAGTAGGTTATTGCTGGGCGAACATTTATTTATGTTTCATATTAATAGGTGGATGGAACTTACTTATGGTGATAAAAACCAAGAAAGAATAAACAAAAGGCATTTGAAAAGATGTGAAGAAACACTAAATTTAGCGCAAAATAGTGATGATGAGATTGATTATTTCATTCTTGGAGACATTTATGCTATGACTGGTTTCATGTATTGTATATTTGGTAGTTTACTTGCTGAAGAAAAAAAGGAACAGGTAGGGTTTGCTGAAAAAGGATTTGAGTTATTAGAAAAATCTATCATATTTCATAAAAATTCAAGAAATATTCAGAGAGTTATACAAAATACATATAGTATAGATTATCTTGCTGGTATTTTTGGCAGATTTGAATATCTACAGAAGAGAATTCTAAATGATGTGCATGAAGTACAGAAAATAGGTAAAATCTTCGATAATTTATATACTGGGATTTATTCCTTTATGGATTTCATACCTATCGATTATTATAACCTATTCGCAAGCAGAAGTTTTTTAAGGGTGGATACGCGGAAGTCTTACTCTAAATTAGGAATTGAATATGCAAATAAAGTATTAAAAAGATTTGCTTTTGGTCCTTATATTGTCCATATTTACCAGTATTTAACTCATTTCTATTCGCAATTAGCTATTCAGACAATAGAAGATGATTCTCATGAGGAATATATTCAAAAAATGTTGAATTATGCTGATAAGACTGAAAATCTCTCAAAAGAATATAAAGGAGGGACTGTAAGATCAGCTGGTTATACTTCACTTTACCGAGCATATAGGACTCTTGCGGATATCACTAAAGATAAAGAAGAAAAAATTAAAAATTTAGAACATGCAATTGAGGCTGCTAATAATAATATTAAATACTCAATTGAATCTTATAGAGTTTTTTTGGCTATTCAAATACGTTTAGCTTTACTTTATGAGGAATTAGGTATTCTAACTAATGAAGAAAAACCTCTATTACAAGCAAGAGAGTTATTTCTACGCATAGCTATTGAATCTACAGAAAGAGGTTATTATTTTTATACTGCTGCTTGCTATGAATATATTGCGCGTTTAGAAGATCGATTAGGAAATCATATATCTTCTGCAGAATATTACAAAAAAGCAGAAGAAGCTCATACGGATTCACTATCATCAATTGAATATAAACCATTAAAAGAAAAAACTAATGAAAAAATAAAATATACTAAAGCTTGGAATTCTATTGAAAAAGCTAAAGCGTTTCATAAAAGGGAAAATCATAAAAAGGCTAAACATAGTTATAAGGAAGCATCTGAGATCTTAGAAACACTACCTAGTTATAATTATGAAGCAGCTTATTATAGAGCCTGGATAGTTTTAGAAGAAGCTGAAGATCTTAGTAAGAAAGAAAAATATAATGATGCGATAAAGAGCTATGAAAAAACAAGAGATCTTTTCGATAGTGCTATCTATACTATTAGATTTATTAGAAAAAGTGTTAGAATGTCAAAAGAATTAAAAAAACTTGAGAAAGTTGCTAAAGTTAGAATGAATCATTGTGTTGCTAGAATAAATCTCGATGAGGCAAGAATTTTAGGAAAAAAAGGATATCATGTTGCTGCTGCTGAAAAATTTGGCAATGCAGCAACTCAATTCAGGGATATTTGTATATTATACAAAATTAAAAGAGAAAGAGCAGAAATAGAAGCAATATACCATCTCTGTAGAGCTTGGGAAAGTATGGAACTAGCTGAAAACTACGAGGATCCAGGAAAATTCGCTGAAGCAGCAAGTTTATTCACAAAAGCAAGCAATTACTTTACGCAAAGCAAATTAAAGTTCCTAGCTCAAGGTAATTCGAATTTTTGTTTAGCTCTAGAAGAGGGATGTAAATTTGATCAATCTCATGATATGGAAGTTAAAACTAGATTGTATCCAAACGTTAAATCAATTCTCAGAAAAGCAGCAAATTTATATGAAAAGGGTGGTTTTAAAAATGGTGCAGATTGGGCACTTGCAACATCAACTTATTTCGATGCAGCTTGGTATTTAATTCAAGCCGATAAAGAATTAGACATAAACAAAAAACAAGAATTCTTAAATTATGGATCAAATTATTTAAAGTCCTCCGCGGAACTTTTTCATAAAGCAGGATATAAAGATAAGGAAAATGAAGTTTTAGAAAGATTAGATCGAGTAAATAAAGAGGAAAAAATACTTGTTTCTGCTCTAAATACAATTTATAAACCCTCTATTTCAGGAAGTCTAGAAGGTATTATTACACCTTCATGTCCAATAGAAACAAGCCAATCACCACGAATTGGTGAAATTCAACAATATTCTGAAGAAGTCAGTACATTCTTAGAAAGGGATAGTATAACAAAAAAATATGAAATAATATATAGGGATTTGCTTAAAGATTACCCAAAGTCCCCAAGGAATCAGTGTAGAGTAGGGATTGCGCAAATTGGTATTTCCAGTTCTGGTGATATAATGAATGAGTTTTATGAGGAAAAACCTAAAGGTTTACTAACGCTAAAAGAAGAAAAAGTTAGTAATATTGAATTAAAGGTAAAGGAAATGATTGAAAAAGCTCATGAAGAAGGCATAAATATTTTACTTTTTCCCGAAATGGCAGTAGATCTCAAATATAAACAATTTCTAGAGGATATATCTAATCTTGCTAAGACATATGAAATGTATCTTATCCCAGGATCATATCACGACATTGAAACAAAAAGTAATGTTAGTTTAGTTATTGGGCCTGAAGGAATTCTTTGGCAACAAGAAAAACATATCCCTGCAATTATTAGTCTTGAGAGAGGAAAATTTAAAGAAGGGATAGACACATCTACTTTACCTCACAAAACTATAGTGTGTAATACAGAATATGGAAGAATAGCTATTGCAATTTGTCGTGATTTTCTTGACATGGATTTAAGAGTCGAATTAAAAAATTTCGATCCACCTGTCGATATAATTTTAAATCCTGCCTTTACTCCAGTTACGGCGGATTTCAAAGCAGTTCATTTTGATGCTCGTAGATCTATTTATACTTATACTTTCTTTGCAAACATCGCCGATTTTGGGAATTCTCTTATTTATACACCGGAAAAGGAACGTATTGAAAGAAATATCCCTCCAAGGGGAGAAGGGTTGATTTATAAAGACGTTGATCTTTTTAGACTTCGTTCTGAACGTAAAAAATGGGAAGAAAAACAGAAAAAAGAAAAGGGTTTTATTCAAAGTACAAGATAATTATAGCGCATGGATCCTATTGGAATAACTTATTTTTTTAAACTAAATTATAATACTCTGATTTTCTCTCTAAAGTTTTAAATCATTTTAAGGATAATACAAAATAACTTTGAATGCAATTTTTAAGGTAATTTTTTCATGAGTAAGGGATTTAAACTTCTTCGTGTTGAATATATATTTTCTGTATTGATTCCGTGTTTACTTGCCATTTATTTGAATGGATATGATATTATTGCTAATTTATGGATATTAGCAGGTTTTGGATTTTACGCTATAACTGGTAACACACTTAATGATGCAATAGACATGAAAGATCCAAATGAAAAAGAAACTTTAGAAAGGATTAAAGGCTACACTAGAAAGGAAATCTTAGTTTTAGCAATTGCAAGCTTTCTATTAGGAAGTATGTGTTTTATGAATATAATTTTTATTAATCCTGTTCTAGGTGTGTATTTAGCACTTATAGTATTTATGGTAGTATTTTATTGTTTATTTAAATCCCTTCTATTAATTAATCATATTATACTAGGGGTTTCCCACATAATCCTACCCTACTTCATGATAAAAATTAACGGTGGAGATGTTTTTATGAATATATTTCCCTCAATGGAATTATATGAATCTCTTATACTAGCAGCTATAACAGCTGTAGCATTTACAGGACAAATGGTGCATGAACTGATTGATGGAGATTCATTAGGTAGATTAAGCCCTAAGAAATCTCAATTAGTTATTTTAATTGCTTGTATTATTTCATTGAGTATAGCTATATTATCATTTATTATTACACAGTATTTAATATTCTTACCAATCGTCTTTTTCCCATTAGGTATAATGTATGTATTTAGAACGCCTCGAACAAACTTATTAGGAAGAACATCATTAAAAGATATTGGAATTATATTAGGAAACCTTATGCTTGTTTATCTATTAATATTGATTATCGCTCCTTAAACACCAATAATACACTTCAAGTTGATTCAAAGATTTATATTTATTCCCGTTGATATTAAATAAAGTAATTTTTCTTTCACAACAATTAAAAATAGGCTTTATCTATTTTAAAAATGACAAAAATTGAACCAATTAATACAGACTTCTTTACTTCTTTTAATAAAGAAGCATGTAATTTATGTGGGGAATGTTTTCATAAATGTCCAGTGATGCAGCTTCCTATAGAACTCGCTATTGAAGAGATGAAGAGACTAATTGCTGGGGATGACACCAAAAAAGTTTTAGATTTATGTCAAAGTTGTTTTGCCTGCAATTTCTATTGCCCTGAAAATGCTCATCCTGCAAATCTTATATTAAAACGATGGAACGAACAATATAAAAGAAAAGGATTACGAAAAAGGGGAAAGCATTACATGACATTGTATCCACATTATCCTAATTTTCGTTCTTATGTAATGGAGCATTTACCAGCAAATACAAAAGAATTAGTAACAAAGTGGGCGTCATTGGAACCGTTAAAAGGAGAGATTTTAACGTATCCCGGTTGTAATATAATAACATTCGCTGAACTTACCCAAGCAAGTTTTTTCAAGGATCTAGATATAAGAGGGCGCTTAGAATATTGTTGTGGTGAAACTTTATTTCGAACTGGATATAGAGATGAACTTTTCGAGGTTACTAAAAGACTAGATAAATGGTTTGATATTTTAAAGCCAAAAAAATTACTTGTTTTGTGTACCGCGGGTACTAATGTTTTTAAAAATGTTCTTCCTCATTATGGATTAAAGTATGAATTTGAGGAGATAAAATCCTATGTTCAGTATTTATGGGAAAAAATTGAGAATAAAGAGATCAAAATTACCAAAAAATTAGATATGACAGTTACAATTCAAGATTCATGTTATTCTAAAATGTTTGGGGACGATTATATGAATCTACCACGAAAAATTTTAGAAGCTATTGGAATAAAAATAGTTGAAACTAAGTTTTGCAGAGAAAATATGAGGTGTTGTGGGATTGGATCGGGCTTTTCAGTAGATTCTGCTTATAAACCTTTCAGATTTAGGTCCTCAACTCTTAGAAATTTCAAAGATTTTAAAAAAACCAAAGCTGATGCAGTATGTGTATATTGCGCTGGTTGTTTAGCAACTTTTATGGGAAATAAGAAACTCTATTTTAAAAAGATTAAGATTTATCATTTAATTGAGTTATTACAAATAGCTATTGGAGAAATTCCATCGTTATCTGAAAAAGCGAAGAAGAAAAGAGGGAAACATTTTTTTTGGGGTGTTGTTCGAAAACAATTTCCAATAGCTTTTTCAAAAAAAACGTTTAAAATAGCAGAAATTCCGGAAGAACCTCCTAAATATGGTGATGCTTGGTAAAAATGAATAAAATTGAAAGAATCTCAGGTTTTAGTGAAGATCTATGTAATTTATGTGGAGAATGCCTTCATTTATGCCCTGTATTACAATTACCAACCGAAATTGCAAAAGAAGAGATTAAAAACTTAATTGAAGGAAAAGAATCCTATTATGCTTTAAATAAATGTAACACCTGTTTCTCATGTAACCTTTTATGCCCTCAAAAAGCAAATCCATATAATCTGATTCTAGAGCGCTGGAATGATCTTTACAGAAATAGAGCCGCCCCACCTTTATATAGATTTGTCTGCCCTACGGAACAAAATAATATTTGGCAACTCCTAAATATATTCATATCAAATCAAGAAAGAAGATGGATTCATAAATGGATAACTTACATTCCAAAACCGGGTGATATCGTATTACTAATTGGAAATTATACACACTTATTTCCCTTTATATTTGGTGGTAGTAAATTATTAGACTATTTTAAACCAATAGATAGAATTGATCAATGGGAAGGTGGGGCATACTTGTATCAAGGGGGATATTTAGATGTTGTTCAAAAGATAGCTCAAAGGACAAAAAAAGATTTTGATGACTGGGGTGTTGAAAAAGTTGTTGCTTGTTTAGATGCTGTTGAATATATCTTTAAGGAAGTTCATCCTAAGGAAATGGGAGTAGAGTATTCTCAAGAA
>JAEOTW010000314.1 GCA_016839655.1 Promethearchaeota archaeon
TATCAAAAAGGTCATTTCTCCCAATCCATATAACTTCATACCCATTTTCCTTAAGTAATTTAAATAAATTTTCTTCATGTGGTTGTAATAATTGGTAAAGACTTCTATGACTATTTGAATGAACATATTGACCCGTAAATGTACAACATCTAGAAGGCACACATACCGGATTCACGGTAAAACATTTTGTAAAAGCAGCACCTTCTTTTGCTAACAGATCAATATTAGGTGTTTTAATGGCTGAATTATGCTTATTTCCGAGAGAAATAGTATCGCCCCTCATCTCGTCAGGTACGAAAATAACAATATTAGGGAGTTCTTTATTTTCTACCATAATATACTCTTCATTTTTAATATTTAAAAATTTATTATATACCGAGAATTTTAAGCAATATCTATAGGTATTATTAGTTAAATTATATAAAAATATTGAATAATTATGAATTCGAGAGAAAGAGTAAATGTTACTTTAAATCATGAAGAACCAGATAAAGTTCCAATTGACTTGGGAGGTAATCAATCAAGTATACATATTAAAGCATACAAAAAATTACTAGATTTTCTTGAAATTGAAGACAAAAATATTCAATATGCTGATTTTGTCCAACAAATTGTTCGACCCTGCGATAAAGTCTTAGAAAGATTTGAAATTGATGTAAGATATATCAAACCCTTAGGAGGTATGATTAGGGTTCAAGATATAGAGCCGTTATATGAGGGAAAATATGTAGGTGTTTACGATCAATTTGGTGTTTTTTGGGGAGATAGAGCCGAAAAAGATTTGGATTCAATTTTATATTACGATCCGGTGATACACCCCTTTGATAACTTTACAAGTGTTCAACAAGTAAAAGATTATGATTGGCCTGATGGAACGGATAAAACACCATTTGAAGGATTGAAAAATTTCGCTAAGAAATTACGCGAGGAGACAGAATTTGCATTATCAACTCCTCCAGTGGGCTGCGTTTATGAATATTGCACATTCTTGTTTGGATTCACCAAAACACTAATGTATTTGAGAACTAAACCAGAAATTTTAGTCTCGGCAATGGAGGAGCTTCTAAGGTATTGGACAGATTATGTTAGTACCTTTTTAGACGAAGTTGGGGACTATTTAGATGTAATATGTATAAATGGTGACCTCTCGGAACAAGCAGGTCCTATTATGAGTATTACACTCTATGAAAATATGATTAAACCAATTGAAAGGAAACTATCGAAAAAAATACACGAGTTGGCAGAAGCAAAAATAAATTATCATTCTTGCGGTTCAATTGCTCTATTTATTCCTCATTTTACTGAAATCGGGTATGATGTAGTTAATCCAGTACAGATTAGCGCATACGATATGGAACCTTGTTCTTTAAAAAAAAGATTTGGAGAAACTATGTCGTTCTGGGGAGGGTTGTGTAACTCTCAAAAAACATTGCCATTTGGAACACCTAATCAAATTAGAGAAGAAGTAAAGAGAAACTTTAAGTGTTTAAAACCTGGTGGAGGATTTGTTGCTTCTCCTATTCATAATATAACAGCTGAGGTTCCTGCTCAAAATATTGTAGCTATGTTCGATGCTGCCATTGAGTTTAGAAATTATGAATAAAAGAGTTTTAAGGACTTCATTAATTTCTATATATATTTTAAAGGTGACCTATCGTAATAAAGCAAAATTATAAAATTTTTGACGCCCATCTTCACACCTACGGAACATTTCTCGGAAAAGATCAAGACATTTTAGCTTATTTGGATAACAATAATGTAGAGAAAGCAATTGTTACAACGGTAAATAAAGCTGCAAGTTCAAAAATCTACGCTAATGATGATCTAAGAGCAAGAAGTGAAACGAGTGAAAATGATCTCGTTAAGAAAGCATTCGAAAATTTAAGGAAGTTAATGCCTAAAGACCAATTGAATCACCAAGATGTTATCGATTTATCGAATAGAGATCCTGAAAGATTCTATAAATTTTTTTGGTTTAATCCTAAAATCGATGCTGAACAAGAAGAACGCAGTTATGAGGTTTTAGAGTCTCACTTCAACAAAGGATTTTGTGGCGTTAAAATTCATTCCGGTATTCATCTAGTGAAAATTCCTAGAGATATTATGAAACTAGCTTCCTATATGCAGGATTTTAATAAAGATTATCCCTTATTTATTCATTTCACTCCCAAATTTTCAGCCTTTGGAGGGATAAGCAGTAAAGATATAGCTAAGCTAGCAAAAAGTTTTCCTAATTTACAGATAATAATTGGACATGCGGGTTTAGCCATGGAATTTGCGATAGACTTTGGATTGAGCCTAAAACAATTTAAAAATATATTTTTTGAAACCTCTTGTTCTATTCCATATGCTCTATTCTCACTGATAAAAACTATCGGTCATAAAAGGCTTTTATTCGGCTCAGATGCTCCAGTTACTAATCCTATTAAGCTTGAAATTGATAAAATTTTATGTTTACCCATATCGAAAGATCAAAAGCAAGATATTTTATTCAACAATACTAATGCCCTAATTTCAATGTAAGTTAAATTAAGGCAATGAATTTTATATTTTCTAGACAATCTTCGAAATTCTCTGCTGATAGTTCATCACAATTTATGAATTAATTTATTATTTGTTTCAAATTAATTTTTAGAAAATTAATTTATAATTAAGTCAATTATTCTTGATTTAATAATATATTATATAAAGATAATTATGTAATTTAATAGTATAATTAAGTTAAAAATTAATTGAGTGGATCGTGTGAAAAATTTAGGGGATGATAAATACTTCGCAGAAAGCAATAAATTTGATTTAGTAGAAGTCTCAA
>JAEOTW010000315.1 GCA_016839655.1 Promethearchaeota archaeon
AAAATCTTGATAATGAAACAAAAAAGAGAATATGGTTCCTTTTTAGCTATGATGCATGATCTTGAAAAAGGGCTAATCCCGGGAAAAACTATTGAAAGGAGACCAGAATTTGTACTAAAAACACCTCCTGAAAGGATAAAATCAGTTAATCTTGAAGAACCTCCTGAAGAAAGAGAATTAAGCATTGAAACAAAATTAATCAAATGGTTTCAACAACTTAAGAATCATAGAAGCTATGAACCACAAGAAAAGCTAAAGGAAACCACAGAAACTGTTACATTCGTTAAGTTTGAACAAGCACCCATGGAAGTTAAAGCTACTGAAGAGTTAGAAAGAATAGTTGAAGAGAAAAAAGAAGAACCTGAAGAACCAGATCTTAAGACACAAATAAAGGAAGCAGCATATTATCTGTCTTTAGATGAATATACTTACGATCAACTATGCTGGATTTTAGCTGAAAAAATCCAGAAAGTAAACCTAGATATGCCCTCTATAGAAGATATTAGGAGAAAAGCGGAGGAAGTCTTCAATTCAAGCTGTACATACGATGAACTCTGTTGGTTAAATGCTGAAATGGATATCTTAACTAGAAGAAGCTTTCTTGAACAGAAAAAGAGAAAGATGTTTGATTATTAAACATCAAATTAAAACTAAAATTTAGGAAGCCTTAATCTCCTATCCACAACAACTATTATTTTGTGGGTTTTTTGCTACTGCACGAGCATTCCATAAACATCCACAACCTTTTCGTTCTTGTAATATAATTGCCATTGTTGGACAATTTCTTTTACAAGCAGAACATTCTGTACAGCGTTCTGGTTCATACATCTCATACTTTCCTTCGTTATTAGGATTTGGTATTCCAAACGGGCATACTTCCCCACAAATTCCACACCCTGTGCACAAATCAGGATTTATCGAGATTTTTGGAATAACAATAGGTATCTTGATTGAAGCTGCTTTTATCGTTATCTTTATCACCTAATTTTTCTCTAATTATATTATTTTTTTTATTTTATTTATTCTATTTTATTTTAAAATATTAAAAAAAATGAACCCAATAATTTTAGTAACAAGACCAATTATCAATAAAATCATATTAATTTTACTGAAAATGGGATATTCATCTTGAATTTCTCTAGGGCTTGTTGCCATAGTATATCCACTAAACGATATTGTCGAAAAGAAAGCTAACCAAAAGTAAAAAATACTACTCAGAAGAATCGATAACAGTGAATAATGAAAAAGCCAAGAAATTCCACCAAACAATAAAACATTAATAACTCCAAAAATAACTCCTTTATTGACAAATTTGCGCGTAAATTTTGTAATGGGAAAAAATATCGCGATAAGTGCATTTGCTATAATTATCCAAAGCCAAATTTCGCCCACAATCAATAATTGTGATATCCATACAGTATTAATGAAACTTAGTCCTATAAATAACAAAATTAAGGCAATACTAGGCCACAGAAATATCTTTCGAAGTAAAAATGTTGTATGTGTAATTTCTGCTCGAAAACGATGCGATATTGTAAATTTTGCTAATTTCATTTTATCTGGTTTTCGAGCGGGACGTTCTTCTAAGAATTTAGGTAAATATTTAGCCCATACAGGACCATATAAAACATTAAAGGGAAAGTCAGGCGCCTCAGCTTTTATCAGTGGTGTTGCAATTCCTCCTGCTGAGAGTTGAGGTACAATTATTGTTTTTTTATTAGTAATTTGTGCAATTCCTGTAGCTTTAACAGCTTCAATTAATTGTTTATTTCCAAAATCGTTTCCACGTGCTGCGCACCATACATTTATACCCCTAGAATCAACACATAATACCCAAGCATCTAATCCTTTTAGAGCACGCATCACCTTAATATATGTATAAATATAATTAGCTGTTACAATGATAGGCGAAGCTTCATTGGGATTACCAGATTGGTAAATACCTGGTTCAATTGGTATTTGATCTATTTGTCCCGTGAGTATACAACGATAAATACTCATTTGAGCCCCTAATCCTTTGTATTTTCTATTTCCGGGATGATAATACCCAGGTTTTATTAAATCCTCCTTAAATATTTTTTTTAGTTCAATGGCTTGAATAGAGCCATGCCTCCATTTCATAACTGCTGAAATTTCAAATCCTATAGGTTCCAAATATTTAAAGAACCACTTTACTATAAATGTACTTTGTATTCTGAGTCTCCGTAATTTCTTTTTATAACGCCATCGTTTAAAATTAAACCAAAGCTTCCAGAAGCCCGACGGTACAAATTCTGCCGCTATAATCATTCGACCATTTGGTTTTAATGCTTTCCATGCATTTCTTAGAAAGATTTGCTGTTCGAAAGGTCTAAGTTCTGAAAGCATAAATGTGCTAATAATAATATCCATTGTGGCATCCTCAACTGGTAGATCATCTATAGAGCCTATCTGATATAACAACTTAAGATTTGATTTAGAGGGGTAATTTTTCATTGCAGCAGTTATCATTCTATGGTTTTTATCTAATGCCAGCACATCATTTCCTTTTAAAGCCATTTCTGCTGCGAGAGTACCTGTTCCGCAACCTACTTCTAGGATGTTCTCTTGTGTATTAATTCGCTCTAATATCCAATCCTTTACTTCTATATTTACTCCTTTAGTAAGAGCTGTAAATTTTGACTCATATAAATCTGGTTCCAATTCCAACTTTCGCATATACACTACAGCGATAATATTTACACCTTTTTATTACCCATTTTACTAAATTTAAACAAAAAAAGAATAAAAATTTTGATTTTATAATTTTTAAACTAGATTCAATACAAAAATCGAGATGTTCGCTTTAACAACATTCTTCTTTTGATTGAGCTTCTTTTTCACTTTTAGTCTCTTCAACACAACATCCTTCAGTACAACATTCTTCATTTTTATCTATCATTTGTTTATACCACTTCATTAATTTATTAATTAGTTAATTGATAGTTAGGATCCTAACTATATAAAAGTTTCGTTTCGTATAATTAAGATCCTAACAAACGTTAAAAACATTCAAAATTCAAAGAGGATTTAGTAATATCATAAAGAAATAAGTGAATTCAGGAGTTTTTGGAGTAATTCTCCTAATTTTTTTATCTCTTCCTCATTAATTTCCGGACAACATCCATTTACCATTGATTCTAATCGAGGTGTTTTGGTTTTTAAATCTTCTCCCTTTTTAGTAAGTTTAACAAGAAGGCTTCGTCTATCGCTAGGATGTGACTCACGAGAAACCAATTCCTTCTTCTCCATAGTGTCTACTACTCCTGTAATTGTAGATCTAGAACAATTACATGT
>JAEOTW010000316.1 GCA_016839655.1 Promethearchaeota archaeon
AAACCAAGGGTTGATCCTGAGAAAAAAAGATTTTATCCTGTAAATGGACCTTTAAATCTTAAGACAATGAGTATGGCATTTCTCATTGAAAGTTCAGATTCACCAGTTATTTGGAGGGGGCCAATGAAAATGAGTGCAGTAAGACAATTTTTAGGTGAAGCAATTTGGGGTGAGTTAGATTATTTAATATGTGATTTACCACCGGGAACTTCTGATGAAACACTAGACATCTTACAGCTTATACCCGATGAGAATGTTGTTGTAGTTTCAACTCCTCAGGAAGTTGCATTAATGGATGCAAGAAAAACTATTAAGATGGCTCAAATAATGGAAAGAAAAGTCCTTGGAATTATTGAAAATATGTCTGGATTCAATTGTCCTCATTGTGGTAAATATACTGATCTTTATCCTCCTGGAGGAGTAGAAAAAGCTGCTCAAGATTTTAATATTCAATTATTAGGTAAAATTCCATTTGAGATAGAAGTAAGTCAACAGGGAGATCAAGGAATGCCTTTCGTATTAAAATATCCTGAGAGTAATTCAACAAAAGCTTTTAAAGAAACAGTTAAAAACATTAGAGAAATCTTGGAAAAATAAAAAAATAGGTAATTTTGATTTTAAATAAAATTTAATTTAGAATTACAAAATTGAATAAAGAGAATCAAAACCAATAGTGTAAAAATGCCTATAGATGATATAGATAAATGGGTAAAGGAAATTCAGAAAGAAATTGATGAAGAGGAAGTTAGAAGATACAATAAATATATTGTAAAACTTTTTCAAAATCCAAAAAATTGGGGCAAATTAAAAGAAGAAGAAGTAAGTGCATGGCATGCTTATGAGGGTACATGTGGTGATACAATGCAATTCTTCTTAAAAATTAATGATAATGTAATTAAAAAAGCTAAATTTATTACAAATGGATGTGGAGCTACAGTAGCTGCAGGAAGTCAAACTACAATGATGATTGAAGGAAAATCTTTAAGATATGCAGAAAAATTAAAGCCAGAAGATATTGACAAGAAATTAGGAGGGCTTCCAGAGGATCATAAACATTGTGCTGAATTAGCAATAAAAACACTCCACAGAGCTATTGAAAAATACAAGTTTCAGTAAACATATAAAATCTTAAAAAGAAATATAATATGAAGTATATTTATGGACCAGTACCTAGTAGAAGATTAGGAACTTCTTTAGGAATTGATCCAATCCCTTCTAAAACGTGCAATTATCAATGTATATATTGCCAATTAGGAAAAACTACCAATCTTACTAATACACGTAAGAACTTTTTCCCAAAGAAAGAAATTATTACTGAAATGGAAGAGGCAATAAAATTAAATACTAATAATTTTGATTATATCACGTTTGTAGGAAGTGGTGAACCAACTCTATATAAGAATCTAAAATATTTGCTATTAAAAGCTAAGAAGATATCTAATAAACCTGTTTGTGTGATCACCAATGGAAGTTTACTTTATGAAAAAGAAGTTCAAGATGCTTTAACATATTCTGATTTAGTTCTTCCCAGTCTAGATGCTGGAGATGAAAAAACTTTCATAAAAATAAATCGACCTCATCCCTCCATTAATTTTGAAAAAGTGATACAAGGATTTATATATTTTAGGAAAAATTATATGGGTAAATTTTGGTTAGAAGTGATGTTAATGAAAGGAATCAACGATAGTAAAGAAGATTTATTAAAAATTAAAGAAAAAATTGATTTAATTAATCCAGATAGGATAGATATAAATGTTCCAATAAGACCACCCCATGAAAGATGGGTAAAAATACCCGATATGAGTATATTCTCTAAGTTAAAGGACATTTTTAAAGAATATAGAAATATAAATTATCCTGAGAAAGGATTGTTTAGTATTTATTCCCAAGATTTTGAAAAGGAAATATTATCCATTTTGGAGAGACATCCAATGAGAGAAGAACAAATTATAGAAACATTTACTTCCGCTAATATTAGTAATGTAATATCACAATTGAAAAAACTTGAATCTCAAAATAAAATTAAAAAGACTTTCTATAACGATGTAATCTTTTGGAAGTTAAATGTCAAATGATCTAATATTCAAGAATTAGATTTTCTAATGCATTAGATACTTCAAGATTTACATGGTGTTCAATTTCACAAGATAACTTATGTATCAAGTTTTTATTTTTTAATTTAAGTACATTCAAAAAAAACTCGAATAAGCAATTATAATTTCTAAGCACTTTCAAAGCAATTTTTTTCCCTTTCGGTGTTAATCTAAGTGATTTTCTTGGTTTCCATGAGATTAAATCATACTCTTTCAGATTATATAGCATATTTGTAACAGAGGAGGGTTTGACATTCAAAAACTTTGAGATTTCGGAATTGGTTGCCCACCCACCTTTCCTACCTTTTGAAATTAAATATATTGCTTTGAGATAATCTTCATATCTTTCTTGAATTTCAGTCATTTTATCACTCATTTTTTAAAAAAATAAAAAAAAGTATTTTATTCTTGTTTTTCTAATTCTTCTATTCTTTTAGAGATATCAGCCATTGCACTATTCATCCCGTTAATTTGCGATTCTAAATACTCTTTTTCCTGTTTTAGCATATCTAGTTGGTTTTCTGGTGTAGCTTTTGGAAATATTTCAGTAGGATAGGGATTATAAACGGGAGTGTAAATAGGAGCCCTATATCCCCAACCACGATCTCTACCATATCCAAAACCCCTACCATATCCAAA
>JAEOTW010000317.1 GCA_016839655.1 Promethearchaeota archaeon
AGTCAGGATCTCCAGTCCAATTGGTCTTTACTATGTCAGCGCCTAATTCAGCTGCAACTCTAGCAGCTATTTTTACAACTCCCACCTCTTGTTCATTCTCTATATTCTCCCCTCTAGGATACATCATGGCGATGAGTGGCATTCCAAAGTCTCGACATTCTCTTGATACTTTTCCTAAGATTTCTAGCATTTCGGGGTCTGACTTAGTACCAATATTAATATGAATAGATACACCATCTGCTCCTAATTTAACCGCTTCTAACACTGTATTAACAAGAACTTTATAATTCGAATCAGGGCTTATAGAAGTTGAACCTGATAAATGTAAGATTAAACCAATATCAGGACCATAACCTCGGTGAGCATATAAAGGGATTCCTATATGCCCCAAAACTGCATTAGCTCCACCTAAAGCTACTTTATTAACAGCTTCTCCCAATTCTTTTTCAATTCCCTTGATCGGTCCTAAAGTTAACCCATGATCCATGGGTACTATAATTGACCTTTTTGTTTCTCTATTGATGATTCTTTCTAATCTAATTTTCTTTCCAATATAGCCTGACAACTATAAATCTCCTTCATATTTTCATTCAAACTAATTCCAATATAAAAAGAAGTACATTTAGCTTTAATAATTCTATCTTTCAACTTAGAATAGAATGTCAGGTTTAGTGAAAATTAGGTGCGAATTATGAATGAGAATATATAGGTAACAATAATATTAGAAAAATATAACGCTAAAATACCACAGACAATATATACCACTCTTCTATAAACTTGAAAGTCTAGTAATTTTCTTATTTTTCTCCTTTTACTCATTTTTAACGCTTTAAACAATTTTAAGGAATGATAACTCATAACAGAAAGTACTAATACATAAGGTACTACCCATTTATAAGGGAATCCTATTACTCCAATTACTAAACCTGTATCATAATCAACAAAAACAATTGTATCTGTAAGTAAATTACTTACAACTATTCTTCCATTCTCTAACATATCAGCATCATAGGGATTTGCAAACCAAGGAGATTTTATTTCTTTAATAATTTTTTGAGAGTTCATATCATAAACTAGTAAACGATTATTTCCAGAATCGGTAATTAACCTTCGTCCGCCTCCAATATCATCACAATCTCTTGCTAATCGTAATCTTCCCTGTGGAAACTTCAACTTTAACTCCCAAACAACTTCTTTCGTTGAAGTATTGACTTCGATTATTCTATCATTTTTAGAATCACAAATCACGGTATTTCCATTATCATACCGATCAGGGTTGTGTTGATGATTCAAAAACGTTAAGTTATGAGGTTCACCATACGACCAGACAATTTCTTTCGTATCACTATAATTAACTTCAATCACCAAATTAAGATTTCTTAAGGAAATTAGTATAGAATCGTAATTCTTCCCAAATTGTGATCCATTTATGAAATCAGCATCATTTAAATGAGTCCATGAACTTATTAAGGGGCTTTTATCGTCTAAAAAAGAAAGATCTGACCACCCTTGGTCTAAACTAAATTGTGTCCAATTCACATCTGATGCATTCAAAGCATCCCAACTCCAGACAATTTTGGCAGGGTCGTGAATATCAACCTCAACGACTCTGTTACTCATAGTATCTGCCATGAGAACATTACCATTTGGTAATATATCACTGTCGTGTATAAAGAATTTTTCCTCATAACTTCGCCATTTAATATCTCCAAATTTGTCTATAATAACAACTTTTCCCCATACAGGTGAAACAATATAATTTCCCGCATACTCTCCTTCGGTAATATAGTCTACATCACAAGGACTCGAAAATGGTATGAAATTAGGGATTATCCCATAGAAAATAATTGATAGAATCGAATAGAAACTAATCAAACTGATTATAACTTTCTTTTTGGGTAATTTCATTTTAATATTTGTTATCAATATTATTCAGATTCCAATATATAATGCTATACTTGCACTTATTATAAAAGCTATAAAGAAAATTAATGTGTATCTCAATGATAATCTCCACACTTCTTCTTTCTGAGGAAATGTTTTACTAAATCTCTTTTTAGAAACGTATAACAATAGAACAATCAAAAGCTGAAGGATTAAAACTATTAACATAGATAATCCAGAAATTAAAATACCATGGAGAAGAAAATGAAGATGAAAACCACCGATATAATAAAAAGCACGTAGACTCAAATAATGCAAAGTTCCCCCGATTATCCCAAAAATGATTTTTAACCAAAAAATATAGGGTATTTGGGAATGATCTATATCCCGATCATATTCTACGTTTATGTCCAACTTAGGATTATCACTTGAAGTTTCTCTCATATATAAACAGATTATAGCATTTGATCTAATTTAAATATATTAATAACCCATTATTCTTTAACCAATGTCATTTTTAAGTAAAAAAGAGTGTTAAAAATGGTTAGTATTAAAGAAAATATATGGTTAATTGCTCTTGTAGCAGGCATTTTAGGTATTGTAACAATATTTACTCCCGCGTGGGGTTACTCAGGTTATGATCATTTTGCTTGGTTTTGGAATATGATGGTAACTAATGGTGAAATTGATTTCCTCCCTACTGGGGAACCGATATATGATTTAGGAATTATTACCACAATTATCCTTGTAATTGGTACAGCAATTTTGCTTTTTATGGGGCTTTTTGCCAAACTAAAAGAACGAAGGTTTGACATCTTAGGTCTTATTGGTGGAGTTCTCCTTATTATTGCTCCGATTGTGTACTTTGCTGGAGTTGAAAGCGAATATTCGGGATTTTTTGACTATTATGAGGTAAGCGTTGCTCTCATTTTACCATTTTTTGCAGGAGCTTTAGGTATTGTGGCGGGAGTATTGGGAATTATGGAAAAACGTGGATAAAGCAAATCATAGAATCGTTTAAATTTTTTTTTTATTTCTTTTTATTTTATATTTTTAAGAGTTGTTATGGTAAAATAATTAATAATTATATTTTCGAATCTTTTGGATAAGGGAGAGAATTTTCAAATTATAGAAAACTATTAATTTTTTGATACATTCTATAAATTACTTAACTTCATTAAGCTTCATTTATTTAATGGGTATATTCGAATGTTTAAACTTTTTACTATTGAAGGGAAAATTGAAATTCCTCCGTTTCTGTTTGGTCAAGAAAAAACTATTAGTGCTAGAATAATCTTAAGCGAAGATTATGAGGGAATAATAACACGTGACTATGGCTTTATCATTGCTGTCGTCAATGTGCTTTCGGTTGGACAAGGTATAAT
>JAEOTW010000318.1 GCA_016839655.1 Promethearchaeota archaeon
CCTATGTCGCCAATCGTTAATTGAAACCCAAAGTCCTTATTTAAAACCGAAAAGTGATCCCATTCTTTAATGCGAGACCATCCTTTCCCAATAACTTCTTTGTTATATCTCAAAATCGGCTTTCGAGCCCAACCTCTTTGAATTAAAGAACCATCTTTATTGAATAAATCTGATGGGTTAATAATTTCTTTTTGATCTCTTATTATAATCACATTTTTATTGAAGTTATTAGAAAGTAACTTAAAATATTCTTTTTAAGGTCTTCTAGTTTTTGCTTGAAGTTTTTCTTCAAGTAATAATTCATATGAAATGTGTTTTATGATAGTATAAAGACTCAGTTTTTTAGTTTTAATGAATATTAGTTAGAGAAGTCAAAAATTTTGTAAATTATTAGACTTAATCTATGTAACCATAAATATTATACAATTCTTAAAAATAGAGTTTGCTTAGGAATTTTGTATCTTAAAAAAAAAAAAGAGTATTTACTCAATCTTTTTACAAATATCTTCAATTTTGTCTACAGTTTGATCAATTATTTCATCGGTATGGAGGATACACATATAGAATCTGCTTCCTGCAACAGAAATTATTTCCTGATCAACTAAAGCTGCTCCCATATGTTCCATGAATTTTTTCCTCAATGGAAGCTGTCCTACTTGGTCCGGAACATCAAAACTCAAGCCAAATAGACATGAAGTATGAAAATGAACTGTGCCACCAAGATTATACGAAAACCATGGTAATTCATATTTTTCAAATACTTTGTTCAATCCATTTGCTAAGCGAGCTCCTGCTTTACCTGCTTTTTCTGTTGCGCCAGTTTTTTCAACCAATTTAATAGCATTATATGCAGCCGCACAAGTTAAGGGGTTTGCCGCTAATGTTCCTCCACTATATGCTCTTTTTCCTCCACCAACTCCAGCAGCGCAATATTTCATATATTCTTCTTTACCACCAATAGCAGCAGCAGAAGGATACCCATGTCCAACGATTTTTCCAAACACAGATAAATCAGGTTCATAACCATAATAAGCCTGACCACCACCCATATGCAATCTAAAAGCACAGACAACTTCGTCTGAGATCAACAATGTTTTATTTTCATGGCAAAGTTCTTCCACTTCTTTATTAAATCCTGGTCTAACTGGATTAGCTCCAGATTCGCCTCCCATCGGTTCAATTAAAACCGCAGCAACTTTTCGTTTCTCCTTAAACATTTGTCGTAATGTTTCGATATCATTTGGAGGACACGAGTCAATAAACTTAAAAACATTTTTAGGAATGCCATGTGACTCTAATAGCTTTGTTCCTGGTACATGCATATCGTAGACTAACTGATCTGACCACCCATGATAACTACCTCCAATTTTTATTACCCACTTTCGATTCGTAGCAACTCTAGCGATTCTGATTGCTAGCATATCAGCTTCAGTCCCCGTTTGGAGCCACCTTATAATCTCACAGGAAGGAAAGTGCTTTTGAAGCTCTTCTGCTGCAAGATATTCGTATTCGTGAGTTATTCCATGACAGGGTCCAACATCTCTAATAACTTCGATAATCTTTTCTGTCAAAACGGGATGATTATGCCCTAGTATAATTGGACCTCCGTCCATTAGATAGTCTGTTAAGACAACATCATCTACAGTTTCCATGTAGCAATCATATACTCGCTTACTTTCTAAGGGAAACGGATAATTGAAAGCGAGGTTATGTTCAACTCCCCCAGGTATGATTTTTCTAGCTCTTTCAAAAGCCTTTTTAGACTTAATATGATTCTTTTCGTATCTTTCTAAGATTGCCTTCAATTCTTCAGGTTTAAATTTACTGATAGGCAAATCAACAATATTTTTAATTTTAGCCTTTTTTTCTTCATAATCCATTAAAAATCAACAACTAATACCATAATTTCCTTTATTAGTGAATAAGAAGCAAAACTAATTAACTTAATTAGAAAAGTTATATATCAAAAATTAAATTTATCCATCCTAAATTTGTTGGAGAGCTATTTGATTGGTTTAATTAATTTAAATTCCATCAAAGACTCTAAAGCGTTGATGATTTCATCTTCATTTTTATCAGTTTCCCTCTCAAGGATATCCATTAGTTTAAAATGGCTCTTTTCCTTTAAGATCATAAATATAGCATTCATAATTTGGAACTCAAATTTGGAGAGGTTCAACTTTTTCTTATATTTTAGAAGCTCTGATTCTTCAATGTTTACTTTGAATGGATCTTTGTAATAAATATCAAAATACTCATGGATTAAGGGTCGTACGACCTCATCCAAGCTATAAAGATCGTTATCCCAGTTCTTCAATTTATTTGAGATCTTCACATAAAGAGCAAAACTAAAATGCACTAAGATTTCTTTTAAGCGCTTAGACGATTTAGTTTTTAAAATTACCACTGTACGTAATTCTTCCACATCTAATACAAGGCAGTGAAATTGTTTAAGGTCTAGTTCTATGACTTTATGAAAATCAATCTTATCTTTGGATTTTTTCATTTTTCCATCCTTTTTGTCAGATCTAGTTATCTCTTCTCCAATAATCGACACGGCTTGAATGAATCCTGAAAATAAGGTATTTTTTCCTTTCATGATTGAGGAATAACTTTGTGTAAACACGGGAAGTCCACTGGGTTTATGCATAGCTATGATTGCCTGTAAATTTCGTATGTCTTTGAATTTTTGGGTTTTTAGTACTAAATAAGATTTCTTCCTCTGCTGTCTGGGTAAAATGACATAAGATCTCAAGCTTAAACTCCCTAAAATACCAATTATTACAAGTAATATTGTTATAAACACCCCTAATAAAAATGCTGATATATCTTCCTCAGGTATAAATTCGATATACGAGATTTCAAGAAACACATCATCAATAGAAATTGTTATAATTTCATCAAAAATAAACTCATCAGCGATATAAAGCTGAATTTCGATTGATAGATTTTCATCCTTTGAAAATAAGGAAATAATGTTAAAACCCCCTATCTTAACATCTTGAAATATATCCGTAATATTTGCATCAATCAACTTAATTGCGTCAATCTCATGCTTATTTGCAAAGATTTCAATTTCAGAATTAGCAGATAAAGAAGAAGGCCAAGGTTTATTTATTTTATATTTAAAATTAAGATTCGCTCTAGTGATCTCAATGTTATATTTACTAATATCACTAATCCTATCCAAAGTCTGACTCCAGGAGAGAAAAGTGAATTGATCAATTATTTTCTTATAGGAAAAAGTTAGATTTACAGATTTTAAAATCAAGAGTGTCCAATTATCTGCATCTTGAGCAAAATTATCCTCGCACCAAATTCTCATACCGACTGAGATAGTAAAATCTTTAAAGTCTTGACCTAAAACAGAGGTTAAATAGTATACCAATGTTTCCTCAGGGACTGTAACCATTATAGTATCGTTCATATGATTAATTTCCGGTAAATCTTGTCCAAGTTCCCAAGTTTGGTAATACGCAACCTCAAAAACGTTATTACTGTCTGTATCAGATATTAAAACATAAAATCTTACAAAATCTCCTGTGGATGCTTGGAAAGGTTGTGTTGGATCTTGATCAATACCATCATCAGTTAACACATCTATGGCCCCAGTATGTTCATCACCTCCAATAGCACTATCATCTAAAGAAGGTGTTGCTTGAACTGTTGCATTAAACGTTGCTGTAATATTAGCAGAAGTAATTATATAATCTGAAATATTGGCGGGCATTTCAAGTATACGATTCCAATTTACAGCAACACTCTGATCAGCCCCTTCATGCCAAAAATGGGATACACATGCACCACTAGAATTAATGTCATAATGATCTGGAAGAGCTGGGAAGTTTGGATTAATAGATGCATTCCAATTCCAATCTTGTGTTAAGTCTGAATAAAAATTATACTCCCTTTTATCACCAAGAATTTCAAAATTCGCAGCTCCATTGTGATTTGTAGCATTTACATCCGTTTCATCCCCTTCAACACTGTTGTTCCAATTATTTATCGGGGAATCAAACGAGGGATCATCCAAAAATTGTTCTGTATAATGTTTTTCACTTTGAGTATGTAAAATTGAAACTTTTTCATCTGGGTCTTCTCGAAATTGAATTAAATTTAAAAATATGCTCGTAAAAAATACTACTATCAATATAAAAACTACTTTCTTGAATTTTTTTAAATTTGAGATAAACTCTACACCTTTGCAGTAAATCTGAAAAATCGATACCTTAACCCTTATCTGAGCAAAAAAATGATAATACTAAAAATATTTATATTTAAGTATTTTTAACAGTTTTATCCATTATCTGAAATCTTTCGTTCAAATAATCTTTATTTACCTAAACAACATTAATATTAAATATGTCAGATTCAGAAAAAAAATATATTCTTGCGATAGATCATGGCACGGGTGGTCCTAAAACTGCTATAGTCTCAACACGGGGTGACGTTGTCGATTGGGCGTTTCAAGAAGTTCCTTTACATGCAGAAAAGGGAGGCGGGGTTGAGCAAGACCCAAACGATTGGTGGAATGCCATCATCAAAACAGCAAAACAAGTGATAGATAGCGGAAAAGTTTCCATAGATGACATTGTGGGCGTATGTAACTCAAGCCAATGGAGCGGTACAGTAGCTTTAGATAAAAATGGCAACCATTTAATGAATGCTATAATATGGATGGACACTCGCGGGGCACCTTATGTTAAAAAACTCCATAAAAGCTTAATCCAGATAAGCGGGTATTCTATGCGTAAGGCGCTGAAATATGTTAAAATTACTGGAGCGGCTCCAACCCTATCTGGTAAGGATCCACTTGGTCATATTATGTGGATGAAAGATAAAAAGCCAGATATATACGATGCAACCTATATGTTTCTGGAACCTCAAGATTATGTTAATATGAAGTTTACGGGTATATTTGCTGCTTCATATGCTTCTATTCAGATGCATTTCATGACGGATATACGCGATATTAACAATATTAAATATAATAACCAAATTATGAAATGGGTTAAGGTAGATCCTGAAAAATTCCCTAAAGATTTACGATGGTCTACAGATATCCTAGGTCCAATTAAAGACGAGATTGCTGAACAAATTGGCTTAAAAAAGGGCACTAAGATGGTGATGGGAGCACCAGATCTACAAACAGCAACTGTAGGGTCAGGGGCTATAAGAGATTATGAAGGTCATATATATATCGGTACTTCTGATTGGCTC
>JAEOTW010000319.1 GCA_016839655.1 Promethearchaeota archaeon
GCCATTTCCTGCTTAGGTTGAATCAACTGAATCTTCTCCTTATCCTTGAAGAAAGCATCTACAAGAGGAAGATTTCCGTGACCAGGAATCCCGACAACGTATTTTACTCCCTCTTTTATCAGATATTTGGTGATAATCTCTCCACCAGTATATTTAGGCATTTTTAATTCCATTTAGTTTATTGGTTTTTATTAAATATAGTTTGCTAATATAAAAATAGATTTTAGTTTGTTTATTATTCATGGATAGCTAAATTAATTTAAAATTTCGAGAAAAATCGATAATATGTACATATTATTCTTATTTAAATAATCTCATAATTTGAGATCTTTCTTGGAATATAATGATGCAAACTACAACTTATGTGAGCAATAGATTAAACCTCTTGCAAACAAAACGAGAAAAATTAAGAAAGTTGCTTCTGAATTATATAAATTTTTTAATTAAATGTCTTAATAGTGCAGAATCAAAAAATGAAGCAAAACGGATTCTAGCGTCACTAAAGGCACTTGAAAACAAAATGTGGATTCAAAACCATTCTGATGAATATTTATCCCATAATTCTTATTTAAGTGAAGAGAGAAAAATCTATCAAACAATAGAAAATTTATACTTACCTTATTGAATAAGAGGATTGTTATTTCTTCTTATTTTGATTAGTGGTAGTTTTAAAAATATATTATACTATTTCTCTACTACAAACATTTAAATATTATAGTAGATATTATAGTAGTAAGTGAGAATATTATGCCAAAAAAAATTGATAAAGAGAAATATGTACGTATTCTTGAAAGACTTGAAAAAGGAGAAAAACAATCCTCTATTGTTATTGATGAAAAGTGTTCATATGGCACAATTTCAGCAGCTAAACAATGGGATAAAGAAGGAAGACCTTCTACTATTATATCTTCTACTAAATCAGTAGCAAATACAACAAGAATAATTTTTTCAATTCCAACTTTCTGGCTCGATCTTTTAAATGAAAATATTGAAGCAGGGATTTGGATGGATTATTCTGATGCAATCGTAGACATAATTCGTACGCATTTTCGAATAAGAATGGATTCACATAAACCTGCTCATGGGGATATCCCTACTTTTGCTGATAAAGGTGAAAATTTTGGAAAAATAAGGAAAAGTATTCTTAAAGACTTAAAAAATAACAAGAAATGAAGTAATATTTTTGTAAACTAAAATTTTATTGAAAATTCAATATCCCCTCTCTTTTTATAAGGAAAATTTCAAGATTTAAACATATACCACATAAAGGTATGATATTCTAGTTAGTGGATGGGTAAAGTGCCTTCTGTTTTAGAAAAGATTCGTATCTTAGGAGAAAATTCAAAATATGATATTTGTGCAAGTACCGCTTCCAGTCGTACCGATAAATATCCAAAGCTTTTTGGAGATTCAAAAGAATGGATTGGAGCTACGGCAAGTGCAGGCATTTGCCATTCTTATACCCCTGATGGACGATGTATGAGTCTTTTTAAAACACTTTATACGAACAAATGTATTTATAATTGTAAGTATTGTTTTTCTCATAGTGCAAAGCGGAAGATGAGTTTTACTCCAGAAGAGTATGCTCGAACATTCATGAAGCTCTATTCGATGAATGTTGTGGAAGGAGTATTTATTTCATCAGGAGTATGTGGTAGTGCTGATAAGACAACCGAAGAAATGTTAGAAGCAATTCGACTTCTCAGATTCAAATATAAATTTCGAGGGTATGTTCATTTTAAATGTTTACCAGGTGTGAATCAATATTTATTGAAGGAAGCAATAACTCTGTCCGATCGCATATCAATTAACTCTGAGGCTTCCACTAAAGACCATCTAGCTGAAATCGCTGACCAGAAAGACTTCAACAATGACATTATAACACGCCAACGTTGGTTAAAACAAATTCGAATTAAGCATAATGATGAAGCGCTTAAAGCTATGCGAGATTTTAAGCAAGATAATCAATTGAAATTCCAAGAAAGAATGATTAAGGATCGACGAGAAGATGGATATAAAAAATTTAGATGGGATGGAGCACCAATTCTTAACAGCGGGCAAACAACACAATTTGTAGTAGGTGCTGCCGAAAATGAGACTGATTATGAGCTTCTTAAAAGGATTGATTGGGGATATAAAGGAATTGATTTAAGGCGAGCATATTTTTCTTCATTTATTCCTATAGAAGGAACACCCTTAGCTGGAAAACAAGCAGCGCCATTAGCAAGGGAGCACAGGCTATATCAAAGTGATTGGTTATTACGGATCTATCATTATAAACTAAAAGATTTAAAAGAAATACTAACTGAAGAGGATAATTTACCTAAAGGTGATCCTAAAATGCACTTAGCAAGAAAGCATTTTAAAGATCATGGCCTTGTAGATCCCAATCAAGCCTCTTACCAAGAATTAATTCGAGTTCCTGGAATTGGTCCGATTTCTGCTAAAAGAATAATTAACCTGCAAACTAGAAAATTTGAATTTAGGCATAGGAAAGATCTAAAATCGGTTGGTGTAGTTTTAAAGAGAGCTGATCCATACCTTTTGATAAATAAAGGAAGTCAAACAACTCTGAACAATTTTATTTAGTTAAGTGAGAATAAAATTATGGGAAGAGAAATCTAATGAAAAAAATAAAAGAAGTTCAAGATCCATTAGAAGTTGTTGGGTGTGCTAAAGGTCACTCATATAATGAATTGATTCAAAATCTTCCTCGTCATTGCAAATTTTCTCCCATCCTAATCAAACAAATTAAAGAAATTCCAGAAGTCGTTTTACGTAATTTAGGTACCCCATTTGCGAGGAAAATCAACCTAATGATGCGAGAAGTGTCTACTGAATCATATCGTGCAAGACAATTTACACGAACGCAGATAAATAATCGCGGTGTTTTATATGGAGTGGTTTTATTGAAACATCATGTAATTGATATTATTTTAGAATATTTCCATGAAAGATGGCCGCAATGTATAATTTGTTTATATAATGAATACAATCATAAAACAACGATAATAGATGAAAAGGGGAAAATCGAAGCATTTGATTCCCCTTTAAAAAATGTAGTGGAAAAAGTTAGTAAAAATAGGGATGTTATCCCTTATTTCAATGATATTCAATTTTCAGGAGAAAGGATTTTCGAGACACTATATAATTCACAATTTATATCTGAACGAGAAAACCAAAGCTATTTCAAGCGAATGGTTCCAGACAAATGCTTTGAATTACCTGGGATGAGAAGTGGAGTAGAAAAACGTTTTCGAAATAAAAAGATTAATGATTATCTGTAATTTATTAGACTATTTTCGCAAATAATTCTTTACTTGTTATATATGCTTCACTTTCATTTGGCAAGTTTAGGAGATTTTCACCAACTATATTCATTTTACTTATTTCATCGCTATTAGCAATAAAACCAAGAAGTTTTACGTATTCTTGTTTGATTTTGGCGACTTCCTTTTCTAAAATATCTCTTATATTTTCTGGAAACCGATTCCCAAGTATCCAAATATTCTCAAATTTTAGATCGACCTCCTTAGAAACTTCTAATATGCGTTTCATAGTATGAATACCCATTTTGCTTGGATCACTTACTATAACTAAGTCTGTGACGTTTCGCCCCGTTTTTCGGGCAAAGTATTCCAATCCTGCGGGGGCATCTATTAACGTCACATCATAATTTTTAGAGAGGATGTCAATCACCCGCTTTAAGGTGTTATTTACACTGCAATAGCACCCTTCACCTTCGCTACGCCCCATTTCTAAGATATCAAAGTTGTCCATTTCGATTAAAGCATCAAAAACCTCAGATTCAATGATCTGAGCTTTCGACACGTTAAGGGGGATCTGTCGTTTTTGTATCTGGTCTTTCAAAACCGTCATTTTTCCGCCGATAGTTTCTTTAAAATGGATTTCTTTTCCGATAATATCTCCGATATTTGCATCGGGATCTGCATCAATTACGAGAATGTTGAGATCTTTAAATTTTTCAAGGAGAAATTTGAGCATTAAGACAAGAAGCGTGGATTTTCCAACCCCGCCCTTTCCAGAAAATGAGATAATTTTTTTCATCACTAAAACACTTAAAATAAGTAATATTTCTCTATGTAAAGGTAATTGATTTAAAATTAAAAACTTATTATAAATAATTCAAAAGAATAGGACTTGTTAAAATAAGAATTATAAGTGGAAGTAATATGGATATTAATAATTAATAACTTATCTTCTTTTTTACTTTAATTTTAAAAAAAGGAAAAAATTCCTTTTGTGTGAATGAGTTTTTATACAAAAATGTATTAAAGTAAATTACCTACTTACACATTATAATAGAGGTCGAATGATATGATTTATATGGTAACAGTGTGGTATCCGTGCGATCAGGCAAAAAATGTAATAGAGGCAACTAAAAAAGCCCCTAAATTGCCTGATTATATTAAAAAGTGGCTACTTTATGGCACACCTGATGGAAATAATGGTTATAAGGTTTACAATCTTATTTATGTTAAGGAAGGGATTTCAGATGAAGC
>JAEOTW010000320.1 GCA_016839655.1 Promethearchaeota archaeon
AGCTCATGATGCAGATCGCTGTATTGAGTGCGGAAATTGCGATAATAATTGCCCACAGAATTTACCTTTATCGCTTTATTTCCAATCCTTAAACGATACCTTCAAAGAAAAATTCAAATATGAAGCAGGTATGTCGCTTGACGATATTCCATTTCGATCCGGAAAAGCAATCGCAGAGATGGAATTAGAAAAGACTTAGGCTATTTAAGATTTTTTTTTACTTCATTTTTTTATTTTGATTATATTATCAATTTAAATAATTTACACTGGTCTGAATTAGTTTCTTTTTTTCTCTAGAGATATGAACTAAAAAGACTAATTTTTTTTGGAAACATTGTCTCTATTATTGATTTTGATGAAATGTTTACTATAGCATCCTTGATAATGTAATTTATTTCATCAATAGTTCTATCTCCCAATATTGGTTTAAATAGAAGAGCTCCTGGAATTTTGAGATCAGTAATTTCAGGATTTGGATAATCTTTTTCAACTTTAATGTTCTCGATTTTTCCGCTATTAAAATTTAATATGACGGTCTCATGGTAATTACTAATTCTTATAGATTTAGTAAAGCCTTTAAATTCAGAATTTTTTACTCGGTCTTCAAGTATTTTCTTTATTAAAGCAAAAAATCTCTTCAAATTCGGAATTTTTACTTGCCATCCATAAGCTGAAACTGGTTTTCCTCCTAAAGATATGATATAACTAAATAATGAAGAATATTCACTTATACTAAGAGTAATCGTATCATTTTCATTATAGTTTCCCATAGCTTTGATAAATTGAAGTAAAGATATCATTTCGTTTTTACTTAAATCTGGAGTAATAATTTCATAATTTTGGTTATCATAACTAATTCCAATGGAAAAATAATTATTAGCTACCCCTTCTTTATCAAAAATATAAGTGGAGCGGACTTCTGAGTTAAACTGTTCTTTCAAATACATAAACATAAAGCATTCTGGGTCAAATTTATTAGAGATATAAAAATTTCTATGGAATTGATTATATTTTGACTCAATAAAGGGAATATCATTAGAATAAGCTTTTCTAATGTTTATGTTCTTATTTTTTTTTTTTGGTATTTTGGATGCTGAAATGACTATTCTCTCATCAAGAGAAGAAACATATTCGTATCCAAAAGAACGGTAATAATAGGGTATACCTTTAATAACTGAAAGAATATAGCCATTTTGTTCCATTAATTTTTCGTATAGCTCGTTTAAAATTTTTATAAAGCCTTTTCCCCTATATTGTTCAAGAGTTCCAACAAATTCCATTTCACATACAGGTAATGTAATGTCTTTAATTTGCCATTCTAAAGGAGATAAGCATATAGAAGAAACTAGTTTGTTTTTTTTATCGTCTTTAATATACAACCATAAAATCTCCCTTCTTCGTGGATGTTTTAATAAGACTTGACGAATATATGTCTCTAATACCTCTTTTTGATGAACTTCCGTATTTAAATTAATGATTGCTTTTAATTCCTCTTCAGTTTCGTGAGCAATGTGAATACTGAACCGATCATCAACTTTCGCTTTATATCCTTTTCCAAATTCCATAGTTTTACAAATTTTTACTATAAAGATTATTATTTTAAAAGTTGGATCCTATTAATTATTACTATAATTCAATGTATTTAAGATGATAAATATGGTAATAATAGAATTCTTTATACACTAAAAAAAAACAAAATTAAGTATTTATTCATCTGGTGAGTAATAAAATGAATTATTATCTGTTTTTAAAATAAGTTGTTCTAAAAATTTAAGTAATTCATCTCGATTTTGGAGAGGAAGATCATAATATGGGTGTGCTCGTGAACCTATTCGGGAGATTCCAAATTTAATCATCAAATAAAAGTCTTTGAAAAATCGTTCCGCATGGAAAAAACTATTCAACTTGTCAGGTTCCTTAACAAAATCCCAGAATTTTTTTTCTTTAAAGGGTTCAATAATGGAAGATAACCATTGATTAATTTCGTGAATATCAAGTTTATTTCGTAAGAGTGAACTATAAACTGCTGACGCTATTCTTAACTCCTCCTTTCCGTTGAATAAAATGGGGGATGGTGATGTTAGTTTCTGTTTAAAAGTTTTGAATATCTGGAGAATTTCCTCCTTTTGAATAAAACGATGTTTCGCAAAATTACTAAATAAATCAGCACCATGTGCAATTGAATGTGCCCAACCTTTCCCAATTACATAAGATCTATAATCTTTTTCTTGCTGGTAATATTCTAATGCTGTAGAGAACCATGTCTTTACAATTTCTGGCGTTAAAAATTCATTTCTTCCTTCGATTTCTCCGTTTTCACATCTTTCATCAAAAAGCAAGATTCCAGCCACTTCTAATGCCGCAAATGCCCGTAAAAACACGAGATCGGACATTTCTTGGTCTAATCCTGAATGTGTCAGGGATATAAGTTGATTCCCAAGAGAAATAAGAGTTGTATTATTATATTTTCCGTTGATTATCCACACATATAAAATGTCCAAACACCCTTCCCGAATATCGGAATTGATACTACCTAATTTTTCAATCAACACAGGAGTGATCTCCATCAGAGAAGATTCTGAAGGGATCTGAAAATCATTTTCCATAATAGATTTGATTTGCTCTATTGTTAATTCCATTTTGTTTTGCTCCATTTTATTCACATTTTAATTTATTTTTGAAATTCTTTTGGTAT
>JAEOTW010000321.1 GCA_016839655.1 Promethearchaeota archaeon
AAAATTAAATTATGTTAAACGATAATTATAACTATTTAGTTTTTGAACCACAATATTGACAAAATTTTAACTCTAAAGGATAATGTTTCCCACAATTGGGACATTTCTTTAAAGATTTTTTAAGAATTTCACGTCCTAGCATCTCAAAAGCTTTTTCGACATTCTCACCTGTTTTAGCAGAAGTACTTAAAATTTCTCCTTGAAATTTATGTTTTTCAAATATTTGGAGCACATCTTCTTTTTTAACCTTCCTTTTTAAATCTGATTTTGCTTCAATTAAAATTTTAGTTTTAGGAGAATTAGGAACGGATGAGATGACATTTATCCAATCATAAAGGTCATTTAGAGAATCTTCGTTTGTAACATCATATAACATTAAGGCACCTGAAGCTCCAGATACATAAGAAGGAAAGAGTAATCGAAATTTTTTTTCTCCTGCAAAATCCCAAATATTCAGCAATATTTCAGTCTCATCAACTAATACTTTTTTAGTTTCAAAATCAACACCAATCGTAGATAGTGTTGATTTCTCGAACTTTCCTGTAGCATATCGACGAATCAAACTTGTTTTTCCAACATTTTTAGCTCCAGCAACAACGACTTTAAATTTTATCATATTTTACTTCGCTCGACTTTTTTTAAAACTAGTATTCTTACTCAATTAAATTCAATAATATTATAAATTATTATTGAAAATATTAAAAATCTTTTTTATTGTTTTAATAATTTAAAGATTTTATTGTTACCATTTTATCTGTCATTTTTATACTTATAACGGCTTAGTTTATAGATTTCTTGAGCAATTTTTTTTCCTATCTTATCGATTTTTGTTAAATCAGGAATATCTGCTAAGAAAATATTTTGAAGCGTCTTTAATTCTTTCAATAAGTTTTTTGCCCGAAGAGTGTTTACACCTGGGATCCCTGCAATAATATATTCTAATAGATCTGATGGTTCAATAGGAGCTTTGTCAAATCTTAATTTCGGTGAAGAAGCTGTGATTGATTGTTCTTTCCTTGCTAATTGATAAAGAAACTGAGCTGTTTCACTAACATTTTCAGTTTTGTAGATTGAAATTCCTAAATTAAGAATTATTGATGTAATCGCACCGTAGAGTGCATTTTCACTAATATTTGAATCAAGAAATGGATCTCCTTCTAATATTAAAATAGGTCGTAAAAATTTTTCACCAAGTTCACTCAATTCAGTAAATAACCTTCCATCGATGAGAGAATCATTAAAATCTTTAGCAGATTTCCTCTCAATTCCTACCCTTTCGGATATAACATAATCTGCTACTAATAACTGCTCTAACTTAATTTTAACTCCCATCAAAGAAAGTGTTCTTACTACTGGAGATGCAGTTTCACGATTATCGCAAATAATTTCAAAGTTATGAGCATCTTCAATTTTCTTAATTGAACTTTGATCTGGTGCTTTCTTTTCTTTCGATTCCTTCTTTTCATTATTCTCTGAAGAAATATAATTGAAAAGATTAGATTGCCCAGACTTAGTCATAGATTCTGAACTTTTAATTTTATCTAAACTTACTTGCATACTTTTCTCTTTAGATCTTTCTGCCCAATAATAACCCTCATCTCTGGTACCTTCTGCCATTAAGACAAAAACTTTCCCTTCCTTTTTTCTGCCTGTACGTCCACGTCGTTGAATAGAGCGAATAGCACTAGGAACCACATCATAAAATACTACTAAATCACATTCTTCAATATCTAAACCCTCTTCAGCAACACTTGTACCAACTAATGTATTATAAATTCCCTCTTTAAAATCACTAAGTAGATTGATTTGCTCTTTTTGAGTTAATCCTTTATCAGATCCTCTGGTTGCTTGCCCGACAAACTTATGAATTTTAATTACCTCATCGTCTTCAAATATTTTTACTATATTATTGACAGAATCTCTAAAGTGGCAAAAAACAAGTATTCTTGAATCGGAATTTGCTTTTATCTGATTAGTTAAAAGCTCTTTTAGCTTTTCTATTTTTGGATGAACAACACCCTTGGAATAGAGTATACTGGTTAATGTCTTAGCATGTTTAAAATCAGTGTCATAAAAAAGCTCTTTTAACGATTTATTTGCAGTATTTTTCTTAATTTTCTCTTCATTCTTATCAAAATAATCCTTAAGAGCGCTTACACCTTGAGTTTCTATTAACTCCGTCATATGAGATAACCTTATTGCATTTGCTGCAACCTTTTTTGCGTTAAACATTCGAAACTTTTCATCATTATCCCTTGCTGTGGAAATTCTCCGATTAATTAGATTGTTCAATTTCAATAGATCTTTTCTGCTGATTTTATTAATATCGTAAGACACAAGTAATTCGTTTTCCTTTAACATTTTATAGCATACTTTTAGTTTATTTTCTAAGATTTCCTTTACTTCTAAAAGCTCACTTGGAAGTTTAATTTTTATCCATTCATTATCTACTTTATGAATATACGGTTTAACATCCAAGTCCTTTTCTGTTCTGATTTCAATATGGTCGATAAATAAATTTTGTTTAATCTCATTAATCTTACTTTCAGTTGAGCCTGGACTTGCTGTTAAACCTAAAATTTGAGAATTCCTAGCAAGATCCATATATTTTTTCGCTAAAAAACAATATGCATAGTCTCCAACTGCTCTATGACACTCATCAAAAATTATCAATGAGACATCTTTAATTGAGTATAACCCTGATATAAGGTCATTTTGGAGAACTTGAGGAGTCATAAAAGCAATTTTTATATCATTCCATAGTATCTGTCTTTTATCAGGAGAAATTGTCCCTGTAAGAGTTATAAGCGATTCTTCAGGAAGTTTAGTCAGCATTAAAAAAGATTTATAGTGTTGCTCCACTAAAGGTTTAGTGGGGGCTAAAAGAATTACTTTTGAATCTTTAATTTCGGTTAATCTTTGTACAGCAAGCATTAAAGCTATAATTGTCTTACCTAAACCTGTAGGGATTACCACTAAGCAGTTTTTATTTAAACAATTAATAAAAATACTCTCTTGATATTCTCTTCGAGATATTAAATTTTGTTTAATAAGAGGATGAGAAATAAATCCTTCATTTGTAGTTACGAAAATCACCAGTAAAGTTAAGAATATTTTAGGTATTGAAGATAAAATTTAATTGAAATATTTAAACTAACAGACTTTATAAGATCATTAAAAAATACTTAAATTCTTAAATCGAATTAACAATAATTTAATAATTGAATTAATTAAAGTGGAAAGAAACATTTAATTCGTATGGCTAACTAATTCTAAATAGAATTAAGCGCGGGTGGTCTAGTGGTATGACGACATATTTTTTGCCTACCGCATTAAAAACGTTAAACGCTCACACCGTGTAAATCGGGGGTTCAATTCCCCCCCTGCGCACTATTAAATTAATTAGTCGATATTTATTTATTAAAACTAATTAAAAACCAAAAAAGTTATATGAAATTGTACATTTTCAAATGTTAAATTACTCTTTCTTTGGGTTTAATTATGTCTAGTTTCTTAGAATCTCGAAATTTACGCAAGCAATATAAGAAAGTTAGAGAATATGTAAAGATTGGACCTATTTTTCTCACAAGATATGAAAAAGCTAGAATCGTTGGAGCGCGTGCATTACAAATATCCTTTGGAGCCCCTATCCTCGTGGAAAAGCCTATAAACATGATAGATCCGATTAAAATCGCCCAGTTAGAACTTAGGTCAAGAATCTTACCATTAACAATCAGGCGTGAATACCCCAGTGAAGAATATCAAGATATTCCAATTAACAAACTTATTCTGAAAAAGGATTAATAAGTTTTCTTAATACAATATAAGAAAATTAATCAGGTAGAAATGAGAACGTTTCTGAGACAATCTCAGATGCCGTTAAGACTTGACTTGAAATAAGAGCTTGATCTATTCTTTTTTTAAATTTAGTTTCAAAACGTTCTACAAACGTATCTAGACCATTTCTCAACGATTTTGATGTGCTTGTAGCAATCAATATATAAATAAGAGGAAATTTTGTACTTTTATGAGCTATAACGATAGCGTCCTCTAAGCTTATTTCTCGTAGATCTCCCTTCCCTAATGATTCTCTTAGAATCGTTATAATTCCTTGAAACATCGCAGATAAAAGATCATCATCTATTATTTTTTTTCCAGATTCCCAATTATGTGAAAATAGCAGAGTGCCCCCCTCTGAGTTAAATATACTTAATCTCATAACTTTAAAAGGTAAAATGAATGCTAATTTTGGATTTTTAATAAAGACTGCAGAAATAATGATTAACAATCCGATGGAGCTGGAAAGAAGAAATAATGCACTCGTTTGCCTTGAAATTATCAGTAATAATGGTGTAATTATTCCAAATATAATTCCCCCAAGAAATGAAATGAATGTATATTTCTGTAATTTACTAGGAGCTGATATATAAATTTTAAATAAGTAATAAGGCATTAAAAAACTCCCAGTTAACATTAAGATTAAAAAAGTATAATTTCGAATAACTTCATTAAAAGTGATTATTTCTTCAGGTATTGTAGTCCCGGGATAAACGATATAATGAAGAATTGAACTATAAGAATATAAGGCTATAAAAAAAAAGTACCAAATTAGTTTTTTAATACTTGGTGTTTTTCTTGAAATTGATTCACCAAAAAATACAATAAATAATGACCCCAATATAGCAAAAAAGTTATCTATAAATGCTAAAATGGCTATATACAATAGAGTGGAGGCAACCATAAAGGATATCGAGTTTATTAGTAAGAAAAACCAAGCAATCAATAAATAAAGCATATGTATATGTCTATTCGCAAGGTAATTAATTATTAGTAAAATAACCGCAGTTATTATTAAAACTAAAGACAACAAAAACAAACTCAAATTTAGGATATTGCTGAACTCAACCAAATTATCTTCCTCGGTATTTCAAACTAAATAAATTCAAGTATTAATTACTTATAAAAAAAACCATTCTAAAAGAGATATATTGCATTTTATTGAACGCGATATTTTCCTCTTTCAGTTAAAAAATAGACTGGTTTATCCCCTACTTTTTCAGATTCTAAATATCCTTTTGAGACTAAATCATCAAGTATTTTTTCTAGTTCTGCTCTTTTAAAGCCCGGAATTCCTAATGGTATCCTTGATTGGTTGGCAATTATCGCTATTCTTTCTAAAAATAGCCTTTTACCCATAAAAGTTTCAAGGATTGTAATTTCGTCATTAGATAACCTTTCAAATTGGTCATGTTCCAAATAACTCTCCTTTAGAGATTGAGCTAGATCTCTTGTTTCTGCACTAATCTTCTGTTTTTGTGTTTCAACATGCTTTAAAGTGACTAGATCTTTCGCAACGAGTTTTTTTTTACCCTCATTCTTTTCTTCGTTCTCTTCTTCAGTAGGCTGATCATTTTTGTTTTCCATAATATTACCATAAGGAATTTAATTATAAAAATTTATATTTAAATAATGAAAAAGGTCTTAGAGTTAAAAACTGGAGAAACAATAATCTTCAGACATATAACAAAATCTGACGTTAACGGCGTCTGGAAAAATTTTAATGAGGTAATTGAAGAAGGTTTATATTTACCAGTATATTTTCCAGTGAGAACTCAATTAGAGAAAGACTCATGGTATCATAATATTACAAAAGAGAATGAAATATGTATAATTGCAGAAAACCCAGATATCAAACCCCCTTACAACATTATAGGTCAATGTGAGATTTCTGATTCTAATTGGGATGCCGCTGCACATGTAGGAACCTTAGGGATTATTGTAAAACAGAAATATCGAAATCAAAATATTGGTAAAAATCTTATAGATGTCGCGATTCGAGAATCTAAGAGATTAAACAATAAAGAAAAAATTTTATTAAGCAGTTTTTCAACTAATAAGAGAGCTATCCATCTTTTTACAAAAATCGGATTTAAAATTATTGGAGTGAGAAAAAAGCAATTTCTGATGAATTCAGACTATTTAGATGAGGTATTGATGGAAATTTGGATAGATGATTATATAAATCAGAATCAATCATAATAATGATCTCATTTTAACCCCTTTAATTCACACTATAATAATTGGTAAAATTTTTATAGAAACCTATTAATAAGAATACGCTCTTACTTTTTATTAATAAGAATATTGTTAATTGTCCTCTTATTATGCTAAAATACAAGATTTGTGTAGCAGGGGCAGAGGGTATCGGAAAATCCTCACTGATAACTAGGTATGTAGATGATACATTCAATGAGGATACAATGAAAACGATTGGAGTAGCTTTTAAAAGAAAGGAGATTAAGATAAAGGAAAAATTAAGCATTGAATTGAATATCTGGGATTTTGGAGGTGAAAAAAAGTATCGGCTTCTGTTTCCTGCTTATGTGAATGGTGCTGCAGCCGCCTTATTACTCTATGACACTACTGATAAGAATTCTTTAGATGATCTTGAAAATTGGGTTCAAATTATTGACGATAATTCTAAAGACGTCATCAAGATAACAATTGGCACGAAAACAGATTTAAAGGACCAACGAGAAATTACTAAAGCTGATGCTGTTAAAATTAGTACTAAATTCAATTGTTATGGTGACTCTATTGGTACCTCATCAAAAACTGGTGAAAATGTCAAAAAAGCATTTCAAAATATAGTGGAAGCAATAATAGAACAGAAATTACATGAATGCAAAAGTTGTGGAGAATACTTCTCTATAAAATTAAAATATTGCAATTTTTGTGGAGAAGAAAGTACAATTAATACCGCTACCGTATAATTATATTATAAATCCTCTTTCTCTCTCCTATAGAGTGATGGTGGAGGTCTTGCACCCTCTAATGGTTTACTTTTAAGTTTTTGAATAAATACTTGAAGCTCCATCATAGCATTCTCAATTGAGGATTCAATTTCTTTCTTAACATTTTCTTCACCAAGAACAAAATTTCCATGACTAGGAAAAAAACTATTAATTCTTAGTGTATTTAAAATGTGTAAGGAGTTAATATATTCAGAAATTGAACCGGACTCATAAATGTTAGTAATAGCACCTTTATACAACGTGTCACCTGTAAAGATATATTGCTTAACTGGTTCATAAAGGCAAATACAACCAGATGTATGACCTGGTGTTTCAACAATTTTTAAAATAACATTTCCTAAATCGATTATATTTCTATCCTCAAGCCAGATATTAATCCTCAAATTGGATAAATCTACACCCCACTTTTTACCTTTTGTTATCAGCTCATCACTATGTTGGATTTTTGTGGCAGCCCACCTATGAGCAGCAAAGGGGCAATGAAGGTATGCATTAGAACTAATATGATCAAAGTGTTCATGAGTATTAATGACTAAATCAATATCTTCAATTTTTAAACCTACCTCATTTGTAAGTAGATAATTAAGACTGTTGAATTTAGTGATAATCCCCGTATCTATCAGTATATTTAAATTTTCTCCAATAATTAGATAAACATGACATCCAGGACCTCTTGTATGAAATTGATATACATTAGGTTTTACAAGGTGTAGAGTATACCCAGCTTTTCCATAAATATCATCCTCTTTAATTAAACGGGGTGTAAATAATGCAGATTCTTTACCTACGTCCATCCCTATTCACTTTGAAATTTAAAACAATGTGATTCTAAATATTTAGAGTAATAAAAATCAATCTATTTGAGAATTAGGGAAACTTTAATCTCTTATGGTATTGCTCTAGACTTTTTTGATCTAAGGGATTCTCATTCAAGAAAATGAAATTTAGATTTTTAAGTTCTTCAACACTTTCTCTTTGAAATTCAGAAATACGATTTCTTCCAAGGTGTAACATGATAATACTCTGTAATTTATCTAAATTCTCAACCTTCTTTATTTCATTATTGTCTAAATATAATTCTTGTAAATCTTTTAGATTCTGTAAACCTTCAATTTTTCCGATTTGATTATACGAGAGCTCTAATTTTTTTAAATTTGATAAATTCTCAAGTGATTCAATATTTTCAATATTATTATTTGAGAGATATAATCCCTTTAATTTCTCAAGAATCCTTAATCCTTCAATTTTTGAAATTTTATTACCATTGAGATATAACCACATTAAATTTTTTAAATTTTGAAGACCTGTTATTCTCTCTATTTTATTAAAAGATAGATTTAATCTCTCTAACTCAATCAAACTATCAAGATTTTTTATTTCTTCAATCTTATTACGTGTTAATTCTAGAGCTTTTAATTTACTTAAATTATTTAAATTTTCTATTCTACTTATTGAATTTTGATTTAATAATAATTTCTCTAAATTCCTTAATGAAGTAACACCCTCAATATTCTTGATTCTATTATTTGATAAATTTAATTCTTCTAACTGCTGTAACCCCTCTACATATTCAATTTTCTCCAAATTATTATGAGATACATCTAAAGTTCGCAATTTTTTTAGAATTTGAACACCTTTCAGAGAAACAAGGTTATTTCGATGTAAATGAAGATGTTCTAATTCTTTCAGCAAATGTATTGATTTCACATCACCTATTTCTGTTAAATTAGAACTTTCACAATTCAAATAGCTAATTCTACCATTTTTCAAGCTGACATGGTAGCCACATTTCTTTGTATAAAAATCATATAAAATAAGATTTATACAGATTTCTAGGTACATTTCTGGGATTGCTTCATTATAACTATAGTTAAATATTTCTTTTGGAAATTTTTTTATCTTTGACTCAAAATCTTTTTTAATTGATTCTTTTAAATAATCCACTAATAATTTTCGCGCCTTTAAGTTTTCTATTGAATTTAAGATTCGAATAGCAAATATTTGTAATTCTACATTATCTATTCTATTTAATGTGTATTTTATTAAAGGTAATAGTTTCTTGTTATACAAATACTTCTCTTTTAAAATTCGCCCTGCGATTAATCTTAGCTTTATGTCCTCATCAGAAAGATATAAATGTTCGAAAAATTTGAAATTTTTTCCTTCATCAATTAACCCATAATTCAATAGAGCATTTTGACGTTGTTCTGGATCAGTTGAACTATCGATCCACTCCCTTAAGAGAGCTAATCCTTCTTTTTTTCCTATTTGGTCCAAATTTTCTTTAATATAATCTGGATGTAATTCCATATTGAGGAGTTAAAAATTCAATATTTTTCAATGCTATCCTAATTAGTCACATATATTAGAATTAGTTTAAATCTAACCAGCAAAAAAATTCCAATTTATTATCAATATTTCTTCTTCTTTATTCTTCTATCTTGGTTAAACTGTCTTTTCACTAGAATGATTAAACTAATGGATATTATTCCTATAACAACTAGATAATCGTACCCACTAATCTAAGATTACGTCAATAATGAAGTAATAGCTCTTTTTTATCTCAACATTTAAAAAAAAGAAAATAAAAAAACTTAATATATTAATTCCCATTTGGTTTGCTTGAAGCTATTTGACGGATTAGAAGCACCGGTGAATTACTTGGGGGCCCATCTCTTTATATTCTCTACGAGTAACCCACATCCTATGAAACGTCTTAAGTGACGAAAGAATGCTCCCACCAATCCATACTGAGTACATACGCTCTGGAGGTGCGATAATCTTTACATCAACACTTTCAGGAATTTGCTCCT
>JAEOTW010000054.1 GCA_016839655.1 Promethearchaeota archaeon
GCTCTCACGGCCCCTATCGATTATCGGCTTGGTGAGCCGTTACCTCACCAACAACCATAATCGTCCTCGATCCTATCCTATAGCAGATAATATCCATTTTTTTTATCCCTTTTATTGAAAAAGTTTTCCAAGCCTATTCAACTATGAAATATTATCCTCAGTTTCCCGAGGTTATGTTTCTCTATAGGGTAAGTTGATCATGTGTTACTGAGCAGTTCGCTATGGAAAATTTAGGTATTCCATTCAACTCGCATGGCTTATCCTCACCCAAATAGCAGTCGGGTCCGGCAGGATCAACCGGAATTAATTCATTTGAAGTAATTTCAAAAGACTTAAACTTTTAATTGGAATTGAACTTCCATCGTTCTTAGGAGTTCTTAATTAAACTTTCTTCAGTTATATTTGTTATAAATATAACCACATTTTTTATACCGCATCTTTGATTTAACTTTTCATTTAACGGAAGTTTACCGTAATCCAAGCTTACACCGGTAAAGATACGGTTTGCTAATATATTATAAAGGTACAATGTATTTTAAATTTTTTTGTTTATTAACAGAAGCTTGAGTAATTCTTAATAAATTTTCGTAGTTTAAAAATCTCTTTTAAAATTAAAGGATATCATTTGAATAAGAGAATTTAAGAGATAAAATGCATTTAAAAGATAAAATTGGTATCCATTTAGATCAAATAAAACAACTTAAAGGCGTTGAAAATGCAGTTTTAACTCAACGAGATGGTAATCCTATACAATCTACAGGTGTTTGGTTTTCAAAAGATGAAATATTCAATGTAAGTTCAGCAACTAGTGCAATCTTTAACGTAGGAATACATTTACATCCTAAAGATCTGAAGTATATCCTGATAGAAGGGAAAAAGGCAAAAATCCTGATAGCTCCATTAAATAGTCCCTTACATAGCTCCTTAAATAAGGTCCTGGAATCTCAAGGAATTTTAGACACAAATCATGAATTTTTTATAGCAATTACTGCGCAACCAAATATTAATTTAGGAGGTATCTTCTTACAGACTAATGAATGCTTAAAAAAAATAAAAACTACATTAATAACATCAGGAGAATCCTTTAAACCTCCATTAATACAGTTTAATAATCAAAAAATTCAAAGTATTATAGAAGGGTTTAATGTTAAAGAAACTGAAGATTTTGATCTAAGATTGTCAGCTTTTTCCTTAAGTTTCTCAGAGACAATATCTCTAGAATTAAAAAAAGTCTTAAAAAACATTTCAATAACAATTCCAGATTTAAAGCATGCTTTCATAACCATTGAAGGTGGATTTATTGCTTCTAAATTCCTAAAAAAAGTTGAGGCCGATAATGAACAATTAGACAAGATTTCAGCAATGAGTTATTCATTGTTCCAAACTGCTAATAGATGTGCATGGTTGTTGAAAAAAATGCATGCAGAGAGGATATTACTGGATTGTCAAAATTCATTTCAATTTATAGATGGGTTAGGAAAAGCAATTTTTAGTACAGAAATTGGAAAAATGAGACAAAAATTAGGCTTAATACGGTTAATTCTTCCGCAATTTTCAAAAAAAATTGATTCTCTTATTAAAAAAGCATCAGAAATTCAAGATCATCAAACCTTTGACATAAAGAGAATGTTAGGGGAATTGGTAATAAAATAAGAAGGTGTAATCATGAACTTTTTTGAATTTCTAGATAGACTGAAACGTAATAATAATTCAATAATCTTGTATTGCTTGTTAAATAGAATTCCTATAATAGTCTTAGGTGAAGATCCAGATAAAATTGATGACTTTTTGATTGAACTTTCTGAATTAGTTCATTTTCGAAAAGAATATGTGTTCTATACTGATTTTATATCAAGAGAAGATTATGAAAATCTAATAGCAAATGAAAATATAGACTATAATTATCAACGTGCTCATGTTAGATGCCCTTGTAACGTTTCATTCAAAGCATTAAGTCAATTTGATAATCTTTATTCATGGCTTATTGGATTAAAGATACCAGAAAAAAAAGATGAATTGATTTACATTAAAAACTTAATAAAAAGAAATACAAAGAGCTTACTTTATATTACAATTACATCAAATACAATATCGATAGAAATAATTGGTGTTAATTCAAAATTAATTGATTTAACTCTTGAACAAAATATCTTTAAAAAAATTTCTCAGGATACTGAAAAATCGATAATTAAAATGAAAAGAGTATTATCCGATAAAATAACTACAAATCAACTAGATAAAGATTTATTAAAAACGTTGTTAGACTTTGAAGTAGAAAAAAATGAATTAAAAAAAAATATTTTTAAAAGAGAGATTCAAAATTTCTATTCAGGTTCAAAAAGAGCATTTTTTATTTTATCAAGATTAAATTTGCTGAATAATATCGGGATTCAGACAAAAGTTAGTAGCAAAACCCTTTTAGAAACGATTGATTATGAAGAAGCACCAATTGATAGAATCTGTTCATTTATTAAGAAGGAGTGGGGAGATAATTATTTAGATCTAATTGAAGATGGAAAAAAAGCTATTATGGGGGATAAAATAGTCTCACTTTGGGGTTAGAAAAGAATATGATTTTTAATTATGAAAATAAAACTTTACAAGTTAAGATAGTGTATTATGGTCCAGCAATGTCTGGGAAAACTACATCAATTAAGTCTCTTTTTTCTTATTTCAAAAAAGAACATTCAGTCAAATCTATTGATAGTTCTGTAGGTCGTACATTATTTTTTGATTTTGGTGTTTTACAATTTAAAGGAATTGAATGGAGTTTAAAATTTTTAATTTATTCTGCTACAGGTCAAGATTTTTATGCAAGCACACGTCCAGCAACATTAAATGGAGTAGATGGATTAATTTTTGTTGTTGATTCGCAAGCTGAATACTTAGAACATAATATTAGATCTTGGAATGAATTAAAAACAATATTTGGATCTGAATTTTATAGAATTCCTATCGTAATTTCAATGAATAAATGTGATCTATTAAGTTTAAATAATTCAGAAAGAAATGGCTTTTTATCATATATAGATTTTGATAGGTTTAGACTTATTTCATTTAAAAAGACAATAGCAATAGAAGGAAAAGGTGTATTAGATACTTTTAATGAATTAATCAGCTTTCTTTTTCCACAATTGAAAATTAATCTTGGTGTTATTAATTAGTTCTATTTTAATTTTTATTTTCAACCTTTTCATACATATTTTTTGAAACTCTTTTGATAAAACCATGGAGATAGAATTGCTTAAGTAAATTTCTCACTTTACGAACTTGTGAGGCGTCAATACCTAAAACACTCATTAGTTGAAAAATAGAAAACTGGTTTGGTAAATTATCCTTTATGTTATTATATAAGCCCGTTTTTGATTCACACTTTTTTTTGTTATAAATTACTCAAACTAAATGAAGAAAACTATTTATATTTTATTTAAATTACTAAAACTTATTAGGTGGAGTTTAGGTTTTTATAATCCTCAAGGTAACTATAACTTATCATCCCTACTTATTGTAGATCATCCTTGTCTAGTTTTTTTCATTGAATATTTACAACCCTCTTTAACTCCATATATTCATAATATGATTTATTTCTATTTTTATTTTATTGAGAAGATGAGAAATCACCTATATTGTATTGCACTACCTGTGAATTTTATTAAGATTTAAAGTTCACGAAATTCTTTGAAATTATCTCCAATTGGTGCTTCTCCATCACCATAAATCTGATACAATCCTGTTCTTCTTGCACATTCAGAGAAACTACGATACACATTTCTTCTTTGCTCGTATAAAGCACATGTGTTATAAATTATTGGATTCCAAATGTATAATTCATGATCAGGTTCATACCAGAGTTTTTCATCTTTTAGGACTTGTTTGAAATCCTCTTCTCCTATAACTTCTGAAAGATCTTGTTTATTTAACATGATAATTAGAGGAATTTCTTTAATTAATTTACCTCTGGTGACATTTTTTAGTTCTTTTAAAGATTCGATATTATCTTCGAAAAAATGAGTTTGCGAATCAACTGTAAAAATAACACCATCTGTGCCTTTGAATATCTTCTTTCTTAAAGGTGAAAATCTTCTTTGGCCTGCAACAGTGTATACGTGATAAAAAACTTTCCCACGGCTTTTTTGTTTTGTAGATTGAAAGATACCCCGATCAAAATATAATGTTGATCCAGATGCCATTGAGATTTTTGTCAAATTACCAGTAGGTTCAATATCTTTTTCATTTTCTTTAGTAAATCTATAAAGTGTATCAACTATTGTTGTTTTTCCTGATCCCGCCATCCCCCAATATAAGAGTTTTATATATACTTTATGATCTGCTGTAAACCGTACCATTAAGAATCTTCTCTTAAATTTTAAGTTTTTAAATAAAAAAAATCGTTCCTTTGGATATATTTCGTGAAGAATTTAAATGACGAAATATTCTATTAATTTTTATTAAAATATATTAATAGGTATTATTATAATTTAGTATTTATAATTCCTTTGTGATATTTTAACTTTTTGTCCAAACTTTTTATTTTAAAGAGTAACGTCTGATTTTCTTTTAAAATTTTCATTCAAATTCTATATAAGTTTTACCAAGTCTAATTTTGTAATTACACCATAGGATAAGTTTACTATATATATCTCCGATGTACCCTTCTCTAATAATTAAATTTATGACATCTGAATACATGACATTTCTTCTCCCTCTAATTTTATTTTTAAGTGTTTCTATAAGACTCTCTAATATTTTACAATTACTAATTGAGAGATTTTTTATTTTATCCAGACTATTAGAGGGGTGATTCATCAAAATTCATATTATTCAAGTATTAATTTTTATATTCTAAGTTTATAAATTAGACTATTCTAGCTCTAAATTGATCCTTTTAAATTGCCACTTTTTTACTTTTAATCATCTCTCTCTTTCTCTAAATAATTTCCTTATGTTTCATAGAAAGGAGATTCTTGTTAGAAGTATCATCATTCTACAAAATCTATAAAATATATACTATAGATTCTAAGCTTAAAATAATCGCATTAAAGTGATAAAAATTAGTTCAAATGAAACTTATATAAATGAAAACGATAAATGTCCTGAATGTGAAGGGAAATTAATTGTAAATAGTTTTGAAAAAATCTGTAAGGAATGTGGGTTAGTGATTAATAATTTTTTTAAAGAATCTTCTTTTGTTTTTAATGATTTAAAAATTAAAAATAGCTTAAACAAACAATATGTTGCCTTAGGTGAAAGAACAGACTTTATAGGAGGATTAGGTTCATTCATTGATTATGAAAAATCCAAATATTTAAAAGATAAAAACGGAAAGCTATTACCTCCAGGTGATCAAAAATTGTACAGGAGATTAAAAAAAAATTATGCTCAATTTTTGCGTATTAAAAATCATGAAACAGAATACAGGGTATTTAATATATTAAACAAAATTACGTTGTATCTCAATCTTAATAAGAATATTCGAAATAATGCTGCCTATTATTATAAAAAAATAATTAAATCTGAAGAAAAGGTTATAAATAACATTTCACTTATCTCCTTTTGTATTTTTTTTGCAGCGAGAAGAGAGTTCCATAATGCTCCTATTACTATTAATGAAATTTCAAAAGCTTTTCAAAATTTCGGACATAGAGTCAATCCTAGATTAATTTTAAGAGATGGAATAAGATATAAACATCATTTAAATGACGATACAACCCCTCATAAAAGTGAAGATTATCTTATAAGATTAACAGATGAAGTAATAAAACATAAATCTCTAAAAGAAAGATTAATGAAAAAAGAAGTACTGTGGTCTGAAGGTGAATTTCAAAATAATTTAATAAGAAAATGCCGAGAAATTTTAAAAAAATTACCTTTATGGCAAAGAGGAGGTCGGAATCCTTTTATATTGACTGGAGCAATAATATATTTGGCGGATAAGTTATTAGCTAAAGATAATAATCAAAAAACAATTCTCACACAAAAAATCATTTCTGAAGCAACTAGAATTGCGGAATATTCTATACGAGACCATTACGTAAATCTATTAAAACCTATGTTTATGAACTGATTGATTTTCTAAAATTTACATTGGAATGCAGATTAAATTATCCTTCTTCTCAGATTTTTTCAATTATGTTATACTGATATAAAAAAAGGATTGGAATGTATTAACTTTTTTATACTATATAAATTTAATATTATTAGCTTATTAGAATAAAATAAATTACACTTTTTCTGCTTCTGTAGTGTAGTACGGTCAATCTATTATAGTTTTCGTTAAACTATGATTTGGATTACGCATACGAGGCTCTCACCCTCGGGACCCGGGTTCGAATCCCGGCAGAAGCATAAATTTATTAGGATTACAGTTAATTTTGCGAGTAAATTGTAGTAGTAAAAATTATGTTTATAGGAAATATTTGGATTTAATTTTCTTTCCTTAATGATAATTTATTAAGGATATCAAGACAATTTAATAATATCTTAGTAAAATTTTCAATTGCTTGTAATTGAGTTTCGTTTCTCAATTTTTTAATTATTATCTCAATTTTCTCGAGTATAGCTTCCTCTAATGAAGAAAATAAGTCAATCTTTCTATTATAAAGGTCTTTTCCTTGTCCATCTTGGTATCTTTCACTTTGTTCAAGCGTCTTTTCTTTAAAAGAATTATCTTTAACAATTAAAACGTTTCTGTTGCATGAGGGACAAAATGTATTTCCACTTTTATCTCTAAAAATTGGATTATTACAAACTGGGCAAGCCATATTTAACATTGTATTTCCAGATCTAAGAAGATCTGCCATTTTTTTTATGTTATCGTTTATTTTAATCCCTATGATTTATTTATTAATCCAATTTGAGTTTTAGAAACAGAATTTCTATTTTATATAATTTATTCTTTTTCTCGTATTTTTAATAAATTTACAATATACCCTGAGATTCTATTTCTTAGGTGTTTTGAATCTATTTCAAGATATTTATCTAATAATCTCTTATTTATTTCAAAATCTGTTGTAAACACATTCGGATATTTCGATATTAATTCTTTCGAGACCTTTTTAATTAAAACAGTTCTTACTTTACCCATCTCAATTCCGTCTAATAATCTTTTCTTATTTTGAAATTAAATATTTGGTAAAATAAATTTTTTTGGAATTATTTGAGTTTTTATAGATTAAGCTAGAAAAATAAGGTGTGAAGAAAAAATACGTAATTATACTTCCAATCTTAATATTTGTAGAAGTATTTTGTATTATCAATTATGTAGATGCTTTTAGTTATAATTTAATTTGTTTAAAAACAGATCAAACTGAATATTATATTGATGATTCTATTAGAATTAATGCGTCTTGGGAGTTAAATTACAATGATAACATTGAAATTGCTTATATTCAAATTCATATAGTAGACCAGTTTGATAGATTTGTATGGAATTCTTCACAATACGATCAAATTGGGACTTATGAGAAGAATTGGACTGTTAATATTGAAGATTTTAATTTAAGTATTGAAAATTCTACATACATTCTGCATATAAAGTTTTATATCTTTTATTTTCATATAGATACTGCAAGTACTATGAGTAATTATCTTGATACTATAGATATTAGAGTAGTAAAAAGAAAAATCTCATGTGAGTTAATTGGATATAAAGATCGGATATCTCTAGGGGAAAATTTATCTTTAGAAGCTCAATTTTATGATACAATTACCAATGCTACTCAATTTTTTACTAATCAAACCATAAAATTTATAATTTCTTTTAATGATTTAATTATACATCAGTGCAATTACACCACAAATATGTCGGGTGTAATTAACATTCAGTTGTTTTCACTTACCCATTTAAAACTTGGGCAGAATTATTTAATATTTTCAATAACTGACAATAAGTTATATAATGATTCAAGAATTATATATGGAGTATACGTTGGTAAAAATGACCCAATTATAGATGTTCTTAATTTTACTAATAATCTTAAAAAAAATGAAAATTTAGAATTGAAATTGCATTGCTATTATTATATAAATCATACTTATAAACCAATTGCAAATTTTAATTTATTTGTTGAGATTTTTGATAACAATTCATTAACTTTTATTAGGCAATACGAAACAGATAATTCTGGAGTCTTAGAATTTTCAATTCCTCAAAATTCTTTTAATTATGATGGAAACAATCAAGTTTTTACCATTCAGATTTCTTTAAATGAGACGCAGTATTTATCTAATAAAACTCTTTCTTTAAATCTATACTTAAATCAAATTAATTATTCAGAAATACTTAATTCAATTCAAATTAAAATTTTTTCTTTTACATCTGTTCTAATCATAATTCTGATATTTCTTTCATATATAATTCTTAATAAAAAAAGTAAAAATGAGAAATTACTTACAGAATTGGTTATAAGATATTAATCCTAAGATATAAACCAATTAAGAATTTAAAGAATATAATTAATTTATAATTTTAAATTAGTTATTATTTTAAACACGAATAAATCGAAGTATCTTCATTATGCTCTTGATTTCAGATCATGATTATGCCGAATAGATTTTTTCCAGAAAATTTAGATGTTTTTTTTTAGTAATATTTAAAATTTAGTGTTAAAAAATTATTACTCTGTACTTTCTTATAAATGAATGTTTTCTTTAATCATCATAAAATCCCATTAAATGAATTTTACACACATGGAATACTTTGAAGAATTACTAAAGAGAGAATCATTGTTCAAGGACGAAGGTAAACTTGATATAAATTATATTCCAAATGTCTTACCACATAGAGATAAAGAGCTCTCAATTTTATCACAGCTTTTTCTAGGTTTAATAACTAATCCAAATTCAATATCTAGAAGAATTTTAATAACTGGAAAAACAGGAATAGGAAAAACTGTTACTGTAAAGTTATTTGGAAGCATAATAGAAGGCGTTTCAAGAAAACGAGGTATAAATATAAAATACGCTCATGTTAATTGTAGAAAAGAAAGAACTAGCTATAAAGTCTTAATCCGATTAATTCAATTATTAGATCACCGATTTCCTAAAAGAGGTTATTCATCACAAGATATACTAGATATCTTGATTGAATCTCTTCATCGTTATAACATGCATATATTAGTTGTTCTAGACGAATTAAGTTATTTGATAAATAAACATGAAGATTTAATTTATGCATTAACAAGAATTAATGATGATAACTTTAAAGGTGAGCAAAGGCTTTCAATTATCGGAATTGTAAGAGATCTCTCATGTTTAAACAATTTAGACAATAGTACAATGAGTACACTACAAAGAAATATATTAAAATTTAAAAATTATACTGAAAGTCAAATTTTTGACATTTTAAAATATCGCTCAGATGATAGTCTTAAAAAAAATGTATTATCTGATAAAATGATAAAAATGATATCTGAAATTACTGCAAATTCCGGTGATATAAGACACGGTTTGAATATTATATGGCGATCATGTAAAATTGCTGAAAGTAAAAACTTAAAATATGTCAATGCTGAATGTGTTAGATTAGGGAATCAAGATATACTACCCTATTCCACATTGGACGTCTTGGAATATATGAATTCACAAAAATTATCATTTTTACTTGCGATTATAAAAGCTTTAAATAACCATGATAATTTTAAAATTTCTTTTAATGAAGCTCTGAAAAGATATTATATGATTTGTGAAAATCTTGGACTTAAACCGAGATCTAATTCTCAACTTTGGAACTATCTTCAAGAATTTAAGAGAGAGAACCTTCTGACAACAAATATTATTAGTGAAAAAATAAAAGGGAGACGGGCAATAATTGCAATTCCTGATTTGAGTTTACCTAATTTAGAAAAGAATGCAACAGAAATGCTTAATTCCAAAGGATTTAAATTATGATAAATAACCAACTAGAAAAAAAAGATTTAATTGAAGATTTATTAGGATCAAGAGCTAAAGTTAAAATTTTAAAAATATTAGCTAAGTTTGATGAACTAACAATTTCATTAATAATAAAAAAGACGAAATTAAATTATACTTGCGTTTTGAAACACCTGAACTTTCTAAAAATGCATGATTTAATTCAAGAAAAAAAATTTGGAAGAATAAAAATCTTTCGGTATAAATCTGAAAATATAAAAGCGAGGAGTTTGAGAAATTTTATAGAAATTTGGGAAGGGGATTATTAGTATATGGGCATAATTATTTTTATTCTTATAATATTATACTATAGTATTGTGTTTCTTGTAGCGTTATACTATGATTTAAAATATCGTATAATCCCAAATAAAATATTTAAGTATGCTTTCAGCTTTGTTTTTATTCTATTTATAATTGAATATTTTAGATTTCCAAATTACTTATTGATACTGATTTTAGGCAAATTTTTTTTTTTTTAATTGTTTTTCTACTTTCATTTCTCTTATATATTTTAAAAATAATAGGTGGAAGCGATGGAAAACTAATAATTTTAATATTTTTTATCCATCCTTTACAATTCTTGAGTTTATTTTTTGTTATGTCATTTTTTTTATGGTTTTCAATTTCTATCATTTTGATATTCGTTCAAAATTTTATAATAAACTCTTTACATAAAAACAATTGTTCCTTCTCTATGTTCCTTAACATCAATTTAAAATTTACACGCATTGAGAAGGTTTATATCAAAAGTGCATATAAATTCTTAAATTTTACAAATTTAAGTGAACATAAAGATGAGAAATTTCTCCTAAAGTCGATTTTACTGATATTTAATGACAGAAGAAGTAAATTTCAGGTATTAGTTCAATATCGCCCTCCACTTATTTTATTAATTGTCCTAACTTACTTAATTGCTTGGTTTGTTAGACTTGCGATTAATTAATTAAGATCCAATTAATTTTAAATTTAAGAATTTTTATTAAATTAATGAATTTTAATAATTTTTAAACGGAAAAAATATAAAATGGAGATTGAAAAAACAAGAGAAACTTCTTGGAAAATTCAGTTAAAAAACAAGAATGATAATATTGAAATAACTTCTGTTGAGATTAGTGGTGAAGTTCGATTAATTAAATTAGCACTTTTAAATGATGATAAGATTGTTAAAGTTGAGATGAATAAAGAGGAATTTTTTAATTTTCTATCATTAATCTCGGCCTTTAAAGATGTAGTTATTGGAGAGGAATCTCTTACAATTGAGGAAGAGTTAGAATTGATTGATGATCAACCTAGAAAAATTCAAGAAAAACTCCCAGAATTAGATGATAATTTATACCAATTACACACGGATAGTATTGAAAAAGATTTGGAGAATGAGGATGATGAATTAAATCCTGAGGAATGGGATCCTTGGTAAAAAATCTTATTTATTTAATTTGTTCAATTTTATATTCACAGAAATCTAAATTTAGATCCTCTAAACAACATTGAGTTTCCGTAATGTTAACTCTATAAAGTGCAAATTCTCCTATTCCTGTTAATAATCCTGTTATAAAATAGCAAAAATATTTAGATTTATTTTCTAATTGCGAAGAGATGTTATGAAAGAGATTTAAGATAATTAAATCTTCAGTAACTTGTTTAGGTACAAAACGCCCCCATCCATGATTACTCAACACGTTACAACATTGATTTATTAAATCTTCTAAAGTTTTAGGTCTTAAATTCTCGTCCCAATTTTGTACTAAATTCCAGCCTGCTTTTTTACCGAGCCAAACTAATAATGATTTCACACCTTCTCCATAAATAGATGATAAGATATCTACTATTTGTGGAGGAAAAAATACAAATCGATCATTATAAAGGTTGTATTTACCTTTATTATATTTGAGTCCTTTTAATTTTAAATTTCTCATAATTATTATCAGCTTTTTTTCTTATATAATATTTTCTAGCATTGGTATTTTTTGTAAAACCTCTATTTTAGGAATTTTTCTATTTATAAAATCATATTGAGTAATTAATTTTATTAGAAATAATATTACGAGCCCTTTAAATAATTTCTAGAGCATATAGTACAAGACGTGTTAGAATTTAATATCTTATTATTTGAAATCTTATTAATTTTGAGTATTAGTATTTTCATTTTCATATATTCAGCATTTTCTGCTGATATGATTACAACTTTCATTTCTCTTTTGATATTTCTAATTTTATTAATTCCATTTTATTTATTATTAGAAAGGTTAGAGCTAATAATATATATAAATAATTTAGAGAACCTAAGTTTTTTCAAATTAATTTTTTCTTATTCAACACTAATAAATGTTTTTATTGGATTATTTTTGGTAATAGAATCTATATATCTTATCGGCTTTTCTTAGCAATTAATAGAAGATTTAGATAAAGTTTAATACATTAATAAAAGATGATAAAAAAGTTAGTATAAAAATTAGGTTAGAAATTATAATTATTAAGAATTTCTTCCGATATTTAATTACCTCCAAGAAATAATTAGAAGTAATTGATATACTAGAAGTAAAAACAATAAAAATCAAAATTGTGTAATAAAAATTCATCAAATTGCTATAATTAATTAGAAATACGGGAGAGATTATATTAATATCTCTTGTGATTAAATTAAAAAAAGGAAACATTCCTGAAATTGCTCCAATTAATATTGGCAAAAGAAAAATAAAGAAGAATATTTTAAACTTCTCTCCTTTAATAATAACTTCTAGCTTATTTTCCAGTTTTTGATGAGTACGTAGTATATTTAAAATTTCAAAGATTTTTTCAGTAGAATAGTAAGGATTTGATGATACAAATTTTTCGATAAGATCTAGAATTACAGAATATCTTATTGAGTTTAATTCTAGTTTAAGAAATTGAATCATGTCAAAAAAGGAACAATTAAAATTTAAAAGCCGAGATAATTGATTTTTAAAAGTTCTATCTAAAACCATGAATAAATTTTTGTTTTGTGAATAAGATTTTAGAAAAGCCTTTTCAGGAGATAAATTATTTTTTAAATTTACAGCAAAACTATTTAAAAATAATAGAAAATCATCAAATTTTTTCTTTTCTGGACCAGAATGCTCATTTAAAACCCCTATCATGTATGAATTCTTTTTTATAAATTTGCGGCATAAAAAATTTAATATTAGTAAAAATAAGGGAATTAGAACTATTAAAGAGAAGATATTAACTAATTGAAATAAAATCAAAAAACATAGACCAATAGGAAAAAAAACACCAATAAAAAATATGATACTAATTTTTGATTGAATTTCTTTTAAATAGATTTTAAAGTTTTTTTCTAATGTAGTTTCTGTAAGCTTATTAAGTGAATTAAATTCATCAAAATTTTTGATCAATAAATTATTCAAATATAAATCAAAATCTCTTGATGGCGTTAATATACTCATTAGCTCTTTTTCAGGAATTTCACCTTCATGAATGTTAACTAAAATTTTTTTAAATTGATTTAAGATTGGGAGATTATACTCCTTAATTAGCATTATAAAACTTAAATAGAAATCGGAATTCGACCTTAACGTTTTTTTAACTAAAGAAAAATCTATTTTAATTAGATAGAGCATAGCGTTAATTTCCACTTCCTTTTTATTAATATCTTGAAATATGATTAGATTGAATTTATAAGAAAAGAAAAAAGAGAAAAGTATTGAATAAAGAAGTATTATTAGAATATTTAAATTTATAATCATTATTGATAGAAGGGAAGAAATTGTAACTGATATTATAAATACTACAAAACTAGCTCTATTAACGTCATCTTTATCAATTTCATATAAATTTCTATATAACTGACTGTATCTTTCATTCAAATCCTTGAATTTTAGTTTAGGTAAATGAGAGTTATGGAATTTTTTACAAAAATTAATATAATTTTTAAGATTTCTCATGAAATTTTAAGTTCTTAATATAAGTTGTTAAAATTAACTTTGATTAAAGATAATCTACAGGAAATATTCAAAAGATATGTCTCTGGGATAATTTGTTGAAAATCTTGATTGATAAAACCCTTATTATACTCTTTTATTTTGACACAAAGTTGATCTTCAATAAAAAATTCAAACTTAGCGATACTATCGTAAAACGATGTGTTTAAATTAGTTGGATAATCAACCTTCTTCAAGAAGTCTTCATCTGGATTTTGAATTACATAATTAATTCCTTGATCAATTTCATTAATAAAATACATGTAAGATTCTAGATCATTTCTTCCATTTTGATTGAATTCTGCTAAAGTTCCCAAAAAAGGAACTACTATAGCTGAAAAAATAGTAAGAGTAAAAATCCCAAATCCTAACAACAAGGATTTTTCAATAAGATTAGTCATATTATTGAATATTTATTTAAAAATTTAAACCTCGATTCTTTTTCCATATGTTCCAAAATTGCTTTAGTGAGTTAAGAGAAATTTTTGAATAATACGCTATTTTATGAAAGAAGTTAATTAATTCAATATTAGCGATTTTTTCAAAATTTGACAAAAATTCAAAGATTTCATTGTATACTTTAATTAGAGCTAAATATTTCTCTTCTGTTAAATCCTCATACTTTTTTATTTCTAAAAACATATTGGTCTTACTAAAAGATTTTAATATCACCCACTTGTCTGTTTGTGGATTATATTCGAAAATAGTATGAAATAATTTTTTCTCAGATTCAAGAGATTTATTAATTTCAAATATTCCAACAACCTTTCTATCATTATTTCTTTTTTTCATCAAGATTAAAATATCCAAATCATTAAGGCATGATTTACTTATATTAAAATGATAGAGAAAACGATTCATAAGGGATTCAATATTTTTAGAATGTATTGTTTGGAACCCTCTTAATCCCGCTGCTAAACACTGGAACATAGCTTCGGTTTCCTCTCTAGTAAGAATCTCACCTAAGTATATAATATCAGGTGTTCTGTGTAAAAGAGTTTTAATCTGGTTGCTCTTTGAATATTGTTCCAGAGTAGATTCTTCTAATGAATCCACCTTATATTTCAATTGGTGTTTACCATATTCAATTTGATTTAATGATTCTGTAATGTTCTCAACATAAATTTTTCGGAACTCCTTTGGAGTTAGCAAATCTAAAGCATTAATTAATGTTGTTTTTCCTGTATCAGTTTCACCGGTAACTGTAAAATTTTTTCTATGAAGAATATTAAAATATAAAAATGCTGCTATTATTGGATCTAATGTCTTATTTTTTAGTAAGTCTTGTATAGTAAAAATATTTTTATTTAATTTCCTTATATCTAAAGCAAAATTATTGACTTGAATTGGTTCAACATCAATAGAAAACCTACAGTAAAAATATTTATTCTTAATAACAAATTTAATAATTGGATTCTTGAAATCAAGTCTTTTTCCACTATATAATCTTATTAAAGCTTTAATACGTTCTAGTTCCTTTTGAGTAAATCTTATTTTCGTTCGACAACGACCATAAATTTGATGATTAATGTAAATTTCATCTTTGGGAGAATCTAAGAATATTTCTTCAATAAAATCATCAATTAGTAATGGAAATAATTTATCGAGGTTTAATTTTTTTATAGCGGCTAAAAATCCAATCTTATGCCTAACAGTGTTTGAAAAATCATATTTTGATTTTAAAACTTTCAAAGATTCTCTTTTATAGAATTCGATTAATTGTTCAATTGGAACAATTTGAGTAAGTTCCATAATCGTAATATTATGGCAAACCTCTTGTATTATCTTCTCTAAGTAAAAGTCCTGAGATTCCCCCCTATAGAAGAACTCAACCCTATAATCTTTCTCAATTTCATGTTCATTCTCGATTATAAAAACTTTAAAAATATCAGGATTACCAAGATTATATTTGTCTAATAATTTCCTGTTTTTACTTACTCTCCTTTCTTGAAAGTCTTGAATATCATTTAAAATTAATGAAGATCCAGAGAAGAAATGCTCATAAAAACTTCTGTCTTTTTTGTAAAATGCTTTATCTTGTTTAAAATTTCTAAATTTTTGAATAATGGTTAAATTATTTATTTCTTTAAGGAGATTTTTTATAAATGTTTCAATTGAATGATAACATTCTTGACAGATTGGATCATTAATATTAGCTTTCTCTGAATTTGATAATCCATTGTTATAGATATTATGAATAGCAATTGGATTGAGATACTCATTATCTTTAATTTGATATAATGAAGAAATAGTTGGTAAGATTTTGCATTTAAATTCCCTGTATTTACATTTTTCCGTTCTAATTTTCTCAATTTTAGATTTTGTTTTTCTAACTGTTTTTAGAACTTTAAAATATTCAATAAATTCTTTGAATTTGCTTGAATTGATTACCATGTCATTCCATAATATTGATATATAGTCAAATCTTCGATTTCTATAATTGTATAAAGTCCTTAAAAAACAATTAATACATTTTTCAGATTTAAAAAAGTTAATTTCTTTTTGAGGGCATTCAAAACAATTTAGAGTTAAAATTACATCCTTTTTCCCTTCCAAATTTTCTTTTTCTTTAAAATAACTTGAATTATTTAGAGTCATTTAAACATTTTTTTAAAAAAAAAATTTAAATATCCCTATTTTAATCCTAAGCTATAAAATTAGTTTTAAATGAAAAAATTTATTTATTTTAAAAAATTCATTTCCAAAAGCAAATGTGATAGATAATGGCTCATCGGAAAAAACACGCACCCAGACATGGATCATTAGCATTTCTGCCCAGAAAAAGAGCTGAACAAATAAAAGGTCGAGTCCGACATTGGTTTGATAGTTTAGATGAGATTAATTTTCTTGGTTTCGCGGGATTTAAAGCAGGTATGACTCATATTACTTATATTGAAGACCAGAAAAATAGTCCTTATTACGGAAAGGAATTAATGAAACCTGTAACTGTTATTGAAGTCCCTCCATTAATTTTAATAGGTATTAGAGTTTATAATGCTGACGAGTATGGCAAGTATATAATTGGAGAATTATATACTACTGAATTTAACAATTTTTTAGCTCGTAAAATAAATATACCAAATATAGAGAAAAACGAACCTAAAGATGCTAAGAAAGAAATACTGAAAAATTTAAATGAAACAAGTGAGATTCGAGGTATTTTTCAAACTCAACCTTACAAGATCTCTATACCTAGGAAGAAACCGGATATTATTGAAATAAAAATAAATTCATTAGGTCAACCTAAGGATGACTTCAACTTTGTATATAAAAAACTAGGTAAAGAAATCAAAGCTCGTGATATTTTAACTGAAGGGGAACTAGTTGATGTGATTGCTGTAACTAAAGGAAAAGGTTTTCAAGGACCTGTTAAGAGGTTTGGAATCAAAATTCTTACTCGAAAAAATAATAAAATAAAGAGAGCTGTTGCGTGTATTGGCCCTTGGCATCCTGCTAGAGTTCTTTATACCGTTCCGCGAGCAGGTCAATTAGGATATCATCAAAGAACGGAATATCACAAAAGAATAATGCAAATTGGTGAAAATGAAGAAGAAATAAATCCAAAAGGAGGATTTATTCGATATGGTAAAATTCGTGGAGATTATATATTACTTTTAGGTTCTATTCCAGGACCTAAAAAAAGATTAATTAGAATAAGAAAAACAATAAGACCTTCCAAATCTTTTGTAGTAAATTCTCCAGAAATAACATTTGTTAGCCGAGAAAGTCAACAAAGAAGGTAATTTTTATAATTCTGGTGATATTATGGAAAAAATTAATGTTTATAATTTAGAGGGGAAGAAGAAAGGACTTATTGATAAACCGAAAATATTTGACATAAAGCCTAGGACTGATCTTATTCAAATAGCAAGTATCGTATCTCAGAGTAAAAATAAACAAGTTCAAGGAAGAGATAAAAGAGCAGGACTAAGAAATACTGCTGAAGGGTGGGGGACTGGGCATGGATTATCAAGAGCCCCTAGGATTAAAGGAAGTGGGTTTATGACAGCAAGATCAGTAGGTCGTGTACCCTTTGCTAAAGGAGGTAGGCGAACACACCCAATAAAAACAGAAAAAAAAATTAAAAAGAAAATTAATAAACAAATAAAGAAACTCTCAATAATGTCTGCAATTTCTGCTTCTGGAGATGAAATTTGGGTAAAGAAGGGAGGTTATCTCATTGAAAATGTACCTGAAATTCCATTAGTTGTTGATGATAAAATCCAAACTATAAAAAATACATCAGGTATCTATTCAATTTTGTGTAACCTTGGATTACAGGAGAATTTAATTAAAATTAAGAAAAATATAAAAATAAGAGCAGGGAAAGGTAAATCAAGAGGACGTAAATATAAAAAAAAAAAGGGAATTTTAATTGTAATAAAAGATGATTTTGGAATTATCAAAGCTGCAAGAAATATTCCCGGAACAGATGTTATTAAAATTGAGAATCTTTCAATTAATAATCTAGCTCCTGGTGGATCATCAGGTAGGTTAATAATTTGGACTCAATCTGCTATCAATGATTTGCACAATTATGAGGTGTCCGTATAATTGGAAGTATTTTATAAAATTATTAAGAAGCCGTTAGTTACAGAGAAAACATTTGACTTAATTGAAAAAGAGAATAAATTAGTTTTTATTGTAGATAGAAAAGCAAACAAAAATCAAATTAAAAAAGCAATTGAAAAAATACATAATGTAAAAGTGATAAAAGTTAATACAATGATTACCCCGAAAGGAGACAAAAAAGCTTTTATAAAATTACATCCTGAATACTCCGCACAAGATATCGCGATCGATTTAGGGATATTTTAATTTTCATTTCTTTTGAGTTTAGAATAATTAAAATCTCGAATTTCCATTGGATTCAGAATTTTAATATTTTCTATCAATTTTATTGATTTAATTTTCTGTAATTCTTTATTTCCCAAATCATTTAAAATCAAAATGTAAATGAAATATTTAGAATGATATTTTTCAATGACTTTATAAATAATATTACTATCAAGATTTTCCAATATTAAAAATACAAAACTATACTCAATAAAAAGTAAGTTTTTGCTTAATCTCACATATTCTATGTGATTTTTCATAAGGCATTCTTCAAATTCTTTATTCATTTCTAATATGTTTAAGGAATCAGATGAGGTATTAAAATCGAACAGTTCAGAATAATCATTTAAAAAATAGTCAGTGTGATTAATTCCTAGTCTCCAAAAATAATTAGCGAATGTCTTTATTTTAATATTCTGTTTTTTTAAAACATCAGAATGAAAAAAATTATTGATTTTATTCTCAAGAGCAGAAATTTTCTCAAACGATTCTGATTCCAAAACAAAATAAGGTGAAATTTTAATGTTTTCGGTATTATCTATCGTAAAATTAAGTATCAAGTAACCTTTCTCCCCAATGTTGTTAACAAGATTTAAGAAGTTAAATATAAATGTGTGCTTCTTGTCTATAATATCGAAATCAACTGTATAAAAATAAAGAGCTTTCAGCTTATTCTCTGCCATTATTAAAATTGATTCAGAACTTCTTGTAATAGTTGTATCAGAACTAAAAGTTTGAAAAATTATTTCTAAAAATCTTTCTTCAAGGACTTTTTCTTTCAAAAATTTTATTGAATTATGTGTTTCTTCTAAATTTTGTTGAACAACATTAAAGGCTTTTATTATCTTTTCTTTTTCATTTTCTTCAAAATTTAGAATTAATACAATTTTATTTTTATCTTTTGTATCTATTTGGATAGAGTAGTATTGAATTATTCTACGTGTAAGTAAGTTATTAAGAATAAAAATAATTGATTTGTAGTCTAAACATTCCAAAATTGCGAATGAAATTATTTTGCTCTTTTCTTTCGCACTCTTGTAGTAAATTAAACTATTTTCTATAAGATATGAAAAAAGTTTGTACTTACTTTTTTTGACCATTTCACTAATATTTTGAACATGATTTATAAAAACACAGATTTTTTCTCGCCATCTACTATCACAAATAAACAATAAGATTCATTGGAAATAATAAAGAAATTAAAATATACTCAATTTTACCAAATAAAAATTGATAAGAATGGAGTGAAAAAGTTATAATTCATTGATAACTATATAATCAAAACTATTTGGAGAATTAAGTTGAGTAAATTCGAACGATATAAAACAAAAGCAGATACCTATATCTACCCTCATAAACATTGCAAAAAATGTGGAGAGATGATAACTGAGGCATTTACATATTGTACTGAATGCTATAATAGTTTAAAAGATAAGAAGAAAAGAAAATTTTTTAGAAGGAAAAAGAAAGAATTGTAATCAACAATTTTCTCTTCATTTGAAATTTATAAAATTAAATATCTAATCTCTTTAAAAGCCAGTTTTTATCTAATAGGGAAAGAAATGGTCCTAATCGTGGCCCACTTTTTTTACCTAGTATTATCTTATAGATCGCTTCAAAGAATTTTCTTGGAGGAAAATCCAATTCATCTTTTGCTATAGAAAATATCTTGTTTTGAATAGAATCAGCATCGGGAGCTTCATTTTTTTCAAAAAATTCCCTTAAAAGATGAATTCCATTGATTTGATTACTATCCATTACCCCCAAAATCTTTTCATCAACTTCTTCAGGAATTGTAAAGAGCTCTAATTTTCTTATAATTTCATTTTTTATTTTAGGATTTTCTTCACTTTTTAATATTTTTCTCACTTCCCCAATTAAGTTTTTTGTTTGGGAAATTAACACCTCAAAATCTTGTTTTGTAATTATCCTATTAAAGTGGTTTTTTTCCATGTAGTACTTTGCTTTTTCATATGTTCTATCTAAGCTTAAAATATTCTGAATTTGGGTTAAAAAAAATAAAAGTTTCAAAGGTAATCTGTTAACTTTTGTTGTTGGGATATCTTTTACTTGTGTTAAGGGAAATGTGTATTTAATAAACTTGTTTTCTTCTAGATCTTCTATAGTTTCTATATCAAAATAAATATCTTCCATTCTTTGATAATAATCATAATATTGAGGAATTTCTTCAATTCTAAAAGTGATATGTTTTATAGGATTAGTTCTTAATATTAAAGCTCTGTAGATTCTTGGATCCGCAATATTTAAATAATTTTTTGGAGTAAAAACATAACCTCTAGATGTTCCCATATCTTTATCACCTAATCTTACATATTCATATGGGACTTTCACGGGTCCTTCATAATCATATATTACTTGACACAATTCAATTCCGGTGTCATAGGCACCTCCTTTTACACTATGATCTTTACCCGCAGGTTCACACGTGGTTCTAAACAAAGCCCATTTAGCAGGCCAATCTACACGCCAATTTAACTTTAACCTTCCACTCCAAATAGATATTAATCCAGTAAATCCACATGCCTCACATTTATAAGAAACTTTTTCTTCACTTGGAAAATATTCCTTTATTCTGTTAGGTTTAATAGAACCATCATTATCTCGATGTTGAATTCTATCACATTGCTCACATATAGCCATTACCGGTATCCAGTTTTTTTGCATCTTAATAAAATTTTCTTTATCCTCTTCTTTCAAAGTAGGGATTATATATTTCTTTAATATTTTTTTAATAGGCTCTGTATTTTCTAAGGCAACTTTTATTTTTTCTTGCATTTTTCTTGTTTTGTATAGCTCATGGGTCCAAATTATGCTTATTTTAATTCCAAAATCAGGAAACACTTCTGATAATTCGTTTCCAAAATGATGAGCATAACTCTCACATTTACAATTCTCATAAGGGCAGGGAATCATGGCAAATGGTTTTCCTATGTGTTTAGTTTGAAAATTTTTGTCAATATATGGAGGAAAGCGTTTAGCAGCATCTAAACTGTCGAAAAATAACAAATTATTAACAATTTTAACATCCTTTTCAAAAATTCTTCTTAAGGCATCACATATTATTATTTCTCTTAGTATGCCTAAATGTATATGACCTGAGGGCGTTTTACCTGTAGAAAGTGTTATTTCATTAGGTTTACGTAAGCAAATTTCTTTAACAATTTCTTCTAACCAATGAGCTTGATAATCTTTATTCAAATTTTCTTCACTAATTAGCTTTTACTTTAATTACGTAATATTTTGTATTACAAAAATTTTTCTATTATGTATAATAGTATATTTTACGCGAGCAAATTATATTTTTCATTTTTGCTTTTAAAGGATAGTGAGTTAAATAATGAGGATAGCCGTTTTAAATAAGGACTTTTGTAAACCAGATAAATGTAGCCCTTTTGGGGAAAAGCCATGTATAAAATATTGCCCTAGGGTGAGGACAGGTGATAAAACAATAGTTTTAAGTCCGGATGAGAAATCAGTTATAATCACAGAGAGTCTATGTTCGGGAGAAGGAATATGTGTTAAAAAGTGTCCATTTAAAGCAATCACTATTGTGAATTTGCCTGATCCCTTAGCAGATCAGATCTCCTATAGATATGGTCAAGATCAATTCTCCCTTTTTCGAATGGCAATCCCAAAAAAAGGAAAAGTTCTAGGAATTATTGGACAAAATGGAATTGGGAAAAGTACATTGTTAAAGTTGCTTTCAAATGAACTGAAAATTAACTTTGGTAGATTTGGTGATGAAGAACCAGATTGGAAGGAGATTATTGATCACTTTAAAGGTTCTGAGCTTCATCAATATTTCATTGAACTTCAAGAGAAGAAAGCTAAGATTATTCATAAACCTCAAAACATAACCGTAATACCTAAATTTGTATCCGGAAAAGTTGTAGAACTACTTAATAAAAATGATGAGGAAAACCAGCTAGACCACATTATTTATAATCTTAATCTTACAGAAATTTTAGATAGAGATATTTCAGTGTTATCAGGTGGAGAATTACAAAGAGTAGCTATTGCTGCTGCATACCTTAAAGATGGGGAAATATATTTATTCGATGAGCCAAGCTCATACTTAGATGTAAGTGAAAGAATTAATATGGCAAAATTAATACGTACATTATCTGAAAAAGATAAAACAATAATAGTAGTTGAACATGATTTAGCTATTTTAGATTATTTAAGTGATTATGTTTCGATTTTATATGGACAACCCGGTGTATATGGAATAATATCTCATCCTCAGGGTGTTAGAGTGGGTATTAATATTTATCTGAATGGATATATTAAGGATGAAAATGTAAGATTCAGAGAAGATCCAATTATATTTCATGAAAGACCACCCCAAGATTCATTATTTGACTCTGGAGATGTGATTTTGTCCTATGATGATATTAATATTTCCTTAGGGAATTTTCAATTAAAAGCTTCAGGGAGTGAAATCCATGCCGGAGAAATAATCGGAATTTTAGGACCAAATGGAATTGGGAAAACAACTTTTATAAATTCTCTTGCAAATGTAGTCAATACTAATATTAATAATTCTAATAAAGATAAAGAGTCATTTGAAGAAGAACCTAGGCAAAAATTACGTGTTGCTATAAAGCCTCAATATATTAAAATTGATGAAGAAGGATTAGTTTCTGACCTTATTACTAAAATTAAGTTAGCTCCTCATTTGAGTCAGTCTTATAAAAAAAGATTAGTTAATAATTTATTTTTAGAAAATATTAAGGAAAGAAGCTTATCTGAATTAAGTGGAGGTGAGTTACAGCGAATAGCTATTGCTAAATGTCTTTCTAGTGAGGCTGATATTTATCTATTTGATGAGCCTTCGGCATTCTTAGATGTTGAAATGAGATTACAGGTAGCTCAACTCCTAAGAAAGTCTATTGAGGAATTAAAAAAATCTGGATTTGTTGTTGAACATGATATCATAACTCAAGATTTTATAGCAGATTCAATATTGGTTTTTGAAGGGCATCCTGGACTTGAAGGTAATGCTTTACCACCACAAAATCTAAGAGATGGGTTTAATACCTTTTTAAAAAATATGGGAATAACTTTTCGGAGAGATACGATCACAAAAAGACCTCGAGTCAATAAAATTGGCAGTAATAAAGATATTTATCAGAAAAGAATTAATGAGTACTATTACATCCCAAAATAGACGATAAGACGATTTTTTAAAATTTTTTAATTATTTCTTGTTCATTAAATTTTTTTTTATACTCCAGTATTTCGACTGGAATTATTCTAAAAAAAATATATATGGAATTTTAAGTTATTTAACTTTTAATAAAATTATTTAAATAATTTATATGAATAAATTACTGGGCCCTATTCAAAAATATATTAAGTAGGTTTAATTTAACTATTCATAAATATAATTTACAGTGGAAATAAAGGGCCCTATATTGTTATTATTAGGTTATTAATAATAATCCCTAGAATAAAAAACAAAAAAAAAATTATTCTTTAAATTTCCAAAAAATGAGAGGACGGCCTCTTTTTCCATCATTACGGGAAAATTTTTCAATTAATTTTCTTTTTTGAAGTTTTACTAAATTATCATATATTGTAGTTCTAGGAATTCTTAATTCATTAACTAAATCCCGCCTTGTCAAAGGTCCTTCATCTTTTAAAGTCTTAATTAAATTAAACTGAATGGGTGATAAAAAATCGTTTTTTACAGGATAATTTTCTATTGAAGTTTTATTTGCCATTATTTATTCCTCCACTTTAAAATAGATTTAAAAACGACAATTTTACGACGTTTTAATTTTTCGAGTGAAAAATTTTATTCTTATAATCTAGTAAATTCAAATTAATATATAAATGATGCTTATTTATGCATTATTATCATCAATTAGCATAAGATTTAAAAATGAATATTATTCTATACATATTGTAGAACAACTTCTATTCAAGGATATAATGACAGAGACTACAAGAACAACTGTAACTATAAACAAAAGTTATATGAAATTGATTGAAGAATTAGTAGACGTATTTGGAGCTACAAGAGCACAAGTAATCAGCAATATTGTAGAGTTTTTTTTTAATGATAGTAATAACGACTCTCTTCTGAACAAGTTAAGAACAAGAAAAAGGCAAGAAATTACGCCTGATAAAGATGATCTTGATAATAGAATTAGAAAGTATTTAAAAAGGGCTGACAAAATCCCTTTTAATGTGTTTATTGATCATTTAAAATTAGATGATGACTTTGTTATAAAAAATCTAGACAAGTGGGGAGAAAAGTATAATTTTAGTCTTATAGATAATAAGATAGTTAAAGAATAATCTAATATTCCTTTTCTAATTGTTACTTATTTTATCCAAATATATTAAAGAAATCATTTGATAATCCTACTGTCCAATCTAGTAAGGAACTTACAACTCCTACAATTATAAAAAATATAAATAAAGCAAATCCTACTAATAAAGCGTACTCGATAAGACTACCTCCATACTCGTTAACAAAGAATTCCTTCGCTTTAGTCTGAAATTTTTTAATAAATTTTTTAACATTCATTTCAAACTAAATTTATTACATATTTTTATAAACTCAACAACTTTTGAATTAATTTAGATTTAAAATTAATACTTTAAGCTTTCAAGATTTCAAAAGCATTCTCCAGCTCTTCTTCAGTTGCCTTATTTCTAGGAATTACAATTTTAAACTTTTTATCATCATAATTTCTAGGAATTATATGAACATGAAAATGTTTAATCACTTGACCTGCAGCCGTAAAATTGTTTTGAAGTATATTATAACCATCAATATCTAGATTATTACGAATCCTTATTGCCAGATTTTTTACAACTTTATAAACTTCACTAAGTTCATAATCTGGTATATCTTCTAAGTTTGAATAGTGATTTTTGGGGATAACAATTGTATGACCCTTAGATAAAGGAGAGATATCTAAAAAGGCAAGAGCAAGGTCATTTTCAAATAAAACTTTAGAAGGAATTTCACTATTTGCTATTTTACAGAAAATACAGTCTTTTTGTGTCATGTTTTTTTAACCACTTTTTAGTTTATGGTTTTTATAAGTCTAATTTATATATTTAAATTTTAAATTAAAAAATCTTTACTCAGTTTTATCATATTAAATCATTCAAATTTTTCCTATTTGCACTTGAATTGAGTGATTATAATGCAGTTTCGAGAATTAGAGGCTCTTTTAACTAAAAAATTGGCTCCAAAAGATTTTAGACTAAATTCAGAAATCTATGGCTTACATTATAATAAAATTGGAAATAATAAAACCATAAAAAAGGTCATGTTGACAATAGATTTAAGTTTAGAATCAATTCATTTTGCTTTAAAACAGAAAGTTAGTTTGATAATTTCTCATCATAGCTTAATCAATAAACCAATAAAAAATTTTAACCAAAATATTATAGATAAACTATCCTTGCTTTCTAAGTACCCAATTTCGATATTTGTATTAAATTCCTCATTTATCGCAGCAGAGGGGGGGATTTCGGATACATTAGTCAATGTTCTTTATTTAAAATTAGAAAATGTATTAGATATTAAAAATGAGGAAGGAAAAAAGATCCCAATTGGTAGAATTTGCACACTACTAAATTATCCAAATGAAAAAACACCGTTTACATTAGAAGATTTAATTAAGAGAATTAAAAGGAATTTAAATTTAAAATCAGTACCATTTGTAGGCGAACTTGGAAGATCAATTAATAAAATATGTGTTATTGGAGGAAATATATCAAACGTTAAACTTATTAAAAAAGCAGTTTCTATTGGCTGTGATTGTTATATTTCGGGAAAATTAAACTACTTTGATGCTATTTTTGCAAGGGATATGGGAGTAAATCTTATAGAAATATCTCATTATAGAAATGAAATTATTGCGATGAAGAAATTATGTCATATTTTAAGTTTAGAGTTTCCTCAAGTTGAATTTGCTTTATTTGAATCTAAAAATCCGATTAAAACCTATATATAAACGAATTAAATAAAAGTTTATATTTTTTAAGAAATAAATTGAATTTAAATACTAACATTTATACCTTATTTTTATAATAAATATAGTGAAGATTTTATGCCTATAATAGAATATAATGGAAAAAAACCAAATATTAGCCCAAAAAGTTATGTATCCCCGATGTCAACACTTATAGGTGACGTACGTGTTAATGACAATGTTATAATTTGGCCCGGATCAATCATTCGCGCAGAAAATTCCCCAATTAATATCGGTGAATATACTACAATCTTTGATGGTGTAATGATGTTCACACGCTCTCAGAAAAGTTCAATAAATATTGGAAGATATTGTATAATTGAATCAGGGGTTACTCTTCTAGGGTGTTTTTTAGAAGATTATGTTCAAATCAAGGAGGGAACATTAATATACGATGAAGCATCAGTTGGAGAAGGTGTGATCATTCTAAATCAAAGTCAAGTACCACCAGGACTAACTATTCCTGCCCGTGCAGTAATGAGGGGAATTCCGGTTGAACCAGTAAGAGAACAAACTCGAAATGATGTACTTAAACAAAAAGAAAAAGCTGAAAATTATTCTCATTTATTCATAAAAATTAAAGATCATTTGCCAAATGCCCAGAGTTATCTATTAACTTTACCAGATTTTATAAAAATAATGTTAAAAAAAGAAGATTAAAAAAAAGAGTTTAAAATTATTTTAAACCATAATATTTAGCATTTTTACTAGTTCTTTATATCTTGAGCGAAGAGTTACTTCAGTAACTCCTACAAGGTTAGCAATATCTTTCTGTGATATTTTCTTATCTTTCTTTTTACAAACTAAATATAACGCGCCTGCGCATAATCCTTTAGGATCTTTTCCACTTGTAGAAAATTTAGTTGTAAAGTTTTGCAAAATCTTTATCGTTGCATTTTCCGCATCCGCATCTAACTCTAATTCTGCTATAAATCTTGGAATTAGAGAAATGGGGTCAGTAGAAGGCGCTTTTAAGTTTAACTCTCTAATTATAGTTCTATAACATCTCCTAACATTTTTAGCGCTTATTGAGGTTTGTTCTAAAATTTCCTGTAAAGTTCTTGGGATTTTTCTCTCTCTACAAGCAAAATATAAACATGCAGCCACCATACCATTAATAGATCTCCCACGAAGAAGTTTCTTTTTAAATGCCTCTATATATAATCTTATTGCTGCTTTCTTTACATGATTTGGTAAGTTTAGGTTACTTCCAATTCTTTTTAACTCAGTTGTAGCTATTAACATATTCCGTTTGTCCCATGTCATACGAGAATTCCATTTAGCAGCTCTTTTCAAATCAGGGCTTTTAATATTAGCTTTATCTATTATCGTGCTTAACCCCATATCAGGTAATAAAATTGAAATCGGAGATCCCGTTCTCTCTCTACTTTCCTTCTCTTGTTTTGTAAAAGCTCTTTTTCCACTATGTGAAATGTCAACTATTCTCTCACTTATCACTAAACCACACTGTCCACAAACAGTTTCGCCCTTTTCGTGAAGTAAAATAATCTTGCCCCCACATTCTGGGCATAAATTTGATATATTACTTAAATCTGATTCAACTTCCATAATATCAACCCAATTTTATTTTTAAAATTATAAAAATTCCAATTATGTGAATATTGAAATTTCCAAGCAAATTTTAACCCGTGTACCGAATAAAATATTGTTTTGAAACTCAAAAACTATACGTGACTGAAACTCTAATATATTCTTTGATGCAAATAATATAAATATAAATATATTATATAAATGTTTCGCTCAGAATCTGACTGTATTCCGAAATAATAGTACACTTTTTGCCTAAATTTAAAGACTATAAAAAAAATGGAAGACAGGTATTAAATCCAAATAAAATGCCTTCCGTAACACCAGATATTAACCATATGAATATATTTCTGGGATTATTAATCACACGATTGTTATTAACTAAATACCATATGCTTATTAATACCGTTAACAAAGCCATTAAAGATCCGAAAGAAAAACAATAGTAAATTGTTATTTCATGTGGAAATTGAGCAGCAGAAATATCTGAAATACGATTTAAATAATAGGGATCAATCCCACTAAAAGAAATGAAATTATAGATTAATCTATCAGGTAGAGGATCCAATAACCAAATCAAAAAGTAAGTTATATAATTAAATAGAATGCCAAAGGCTAGAACAATATAAGTACATCCTAAGATTAATCTGGGTTTCATAAATTGATCTTCTTGATTATCCTTACCAAATAATCTAGTTTGTCTATAAACACCCCTTAATCTTAATAAAGTTAGAATTCCAATAGTTAAGATTATAAAAACAAATATATATTTCAAGTATTGACATAAAATTAAGAAGAAATTATTGAAAGTAATGCAAAAATTCTCAAGTCCGATGATTATTTCTTCAAACACATCCTCAATGGAGAGAATGTTCTTAATGAACTGTCCATACAGAACCATAACATAATATTATTTAATACTGCGTATTTAAAGTCTACAAAATCTTTTTAAGAGGTTTAAGTAATTTTTTCACACTCTTGATTAATTACTTTCATCGTTGCATTAAAATCTTGCCACCAATCTTGTCCTTGCTGTGAAACTAACATAGGATCAATTTTTCTAGAGTCTAAACATCTAACCTCTTCTTTTTGGGTTTTTATTTTCCCTTTCCATATTTGAGAAATTATATTTTGTAAATTAATTTTAACCTTTTTAACAAGCTCTTCATAAGGAACTGAAACATCTTCAGTTTTCTGTAATCTTTGAAGTTGGTCAAATTTAACTTTTTCTTTTGCCCGATTTAAATCACTACAACTGATTTTAATTGAAAAAGGTTCATCTTTACCAAATTTACAATATTTTTGAATTTCACATAATGAACAATAGCTTTCAAAGCTAATTGTATAGTCCTCTAATCCCACTATTGAATAATTTAAAATTCTAGGCATTGCTAATTAATATAAAATACAACGTTTTATCTATTATATTTTAGGTCAAAAAATTTTTTAAATACGCTTTATTAAAATTATACATCATTAACCGTTTTTTAAAATATAGATTTTCATACTGGGAACATTCCCGCTAAGGGAGAGTGGCTTAGCCTGGTATAGCGCACGGCTGATAACCGTGAGGTCGGGGGTTCGAAGCCCCCCTTTCCCATTATTTTTTCCTCGAATTAATTTCAAGAATATTCATTTATTTTTTTAATTATCTTACTCTATTATAAATTTAGAAATGAAAAATGTTATAATCTCTGGAACACCAGGATGCGGAAAAACCTCGGTAGCAAAAGAAATGACTGATTTCCTGCAAGCTAAAATACTCTCTTTGAATGAATTAGCAATTTCTGATAATTTTTCCTTTGAATTTGATGAAGATAGGAAAACCTACATAGTAGATTTTGAAATTTTTTTACCCTATGTGCTGAAAAAGATTGATGAGCTTAATAAAACTAAGCTACCATTTCTGATAATAGAAAGTCATTTCTCTGATATTATTCCAGAAAAGTTTGTTGATTATGCTTTCATTTTAAGATGTGATCCGGATGTATTATATAAAAGGTTAGAACAAAAAAATTATACTCAAGCAAAAATTATTGAAAACATTCAAACAGAAATTTTAGGTAATTGTGTGAATTTTTTTATTCAAAAACAAGCTAAATTTCCACTTTTTGAAATTAATACAACAAATCTTAGTATTAATTCAGTAGCTAAAATTATTGTAGATATAGTCCTCGGAAATATAGATGGATATAAGTATGTAATAGGTAAAATTGATTGGCTGGAAAAACTGTTTCAAGAGAATCGTCTAGAAGAATTTTTTGATTAATCATTTAAATCAAACAAGGTATATAAAATGAAATGGGAAATATCTGATTTTGATGCGTTAGGAAGGATTGGAAAATTAAATGTAAATAACAAACAGATGATTACTCCCAATTTGTTTCCTGTAGTTCATCCATATAAAAACACTATTTCCACTTCAGATTTGAAGATGATTGGAGCTCAATGTGTCTTTACAAATGCTTATATTATTTATCAGAATACACAAGTCCGGGAGGATGTCTTAAGAAAAGGATTACATTCACATTTAAATTTTGATGGAATTACCGCGACTGATAGTGGAGCTTTTCAAAAATATATGTATAATAAAGACAAGTTAGATATTCAAGCAGCAGATATAGAAAAATTCCAGGAGGATATTGGTACAGATTTTGCTGTGATATTAGATGAGCCGGTCCAGCCTGATGATAAGTATGATATTGCTAAAAAGAAGGTCGAGATAACAATCGAGAGAGCTCAGGATAACATTTCCCGGAGATTCAAAGATACGTGTCATTGGTTTGGACCAATTCATGGAGCAAAATATAATGATTTATTAAAAACTAGCGCAATTGAAATGGGTAAACTGGATTTTAATGTATATGCGATAGGAGGTTTAGTTAAGTCATTTTTAAACTATAGATTTGATCTAGTAATAAAAATTCTATTAAATGTAAAAAAAGACTTGGTTTGGAATAAACCTGTACATTTGTTCGGTCTAGGCTTACCTCAATTCTTTTCCTTAGCAGTAGTTTGTGGTTGCGACTTAATGGATTCAGCAGCATATATATTGTTTGCGAAAGAAAACAGATATTTCACGCTTTCTACGGGAACAAGGAAATTGGAGGAATTAGAAGAATTTCCATGCCATTGTCCTATATGTGTTAACTATGACCCTAAAGAAGTGTTAAAATTCGATGAGAACTTACGAACTGAACTAATAGCTAAGCATAATTTATATTTATCATTTTCGGAATTAAGAACAATAAGACAAGCCATAAAGGAAGGTAATTTATGGGAACTGGTTGAACAACGGATTCGAAATCATCCATCTTTAGTTAACGCTTCAAAAGTGATTAAGTCATATTTACCATTATTTGAAAAGCATGAAAAGTTATATAAGACTCATGGTAGGCTATATTCTTCTCCAGAGAGCGTAGAAAGACCCCTGATTTACCGTTATGATTCTAAATTAAAAAATAATTATAGAGTTCCAGAAGGCGCTAAGTTTTTAATAATTTTACCAGAATTGGATATTAAAGGTGAAAAATCTTCAAGTATCAAATACTGGTTGGAACAAATTAATAATAACTCTATTATCCCTAGAAATCTTCTTCACGTGACATTTTTTTCTGATATATACGGAATAATACCATTAGAAATTAACTCAGCTTTTCCGATGGGACAGTATGAATCAATAGATTTAACAACGGAAGATGAGTTAACTTTCCAAAATTTTGAGCATAAAGTAGAACTTTTCTTTAAAAATTATTCTCATGATTATTCAAAGTGTGGAATATTAATCCCTGAAGATTTTATTAATCAATTCAATGAATCAGTTCAATTTTCTAAAGAAATAATTATAAATAAGTTAGCTGAAATGTTAAAATCTAAGTTTAAACTAGAGATTGCTACATTTAAAGAAATAGACGCCCTCATTAACTTTTTTAGAAGTGATTAAATGACAATTTTAGACAAAATTGAGGCTTTTGGCCATGAAAACATACTAAGTACTCATAAAACTACGATAGAACTTACAAAAGTTAAAACTTTAACTAAGAAAGGGAATTGCATGTTAGGGATAAATGCTACAAAAGCTTGCCATGATTTAAGTTCCACATTAAAAGATAAAATAACTCACGGAAAAAAAATTAAAGTTAATTTAAAAGTGGATGATCGTCAAGATTCCTTCTATGGCCTTGGAAATAAAGAGTTAAGATTATTAGACAAAGAAGATATAGTCTTTCGCACAAGTAGTTATATTTGCGACAGGACCATTCTAATTAATTGTACTAAATCATCAAAGGATATAAATCGCGAATTAGTTGAAAAGTTAAAAGTTCCGGGGAAAAAATTAACAATAATATTTGAAATAAATGAGATGAATGGAAATCAATAAAAAACAAGAAATTCCCTTTATCAAATTGAAAAGGAAAGATGGACAGCAGTTCATTGACTACATAAGAAAATTCCTTGAAAACACTCAAATTATCAACCACAAATTTAAAATCTTATATGATAATGATTATATTTTATATCCCATAATAGAAGACCAAAAGATTCTTAATAAAATTAAAAAGGTCAAAGATATTAAAATCTATTTTGAGTTGATCTCCAAAGAAGGAATCCCTAATAAAAACTACAAATCTAGAACTATTCAAGAAGCATTAAAAGATAAAATTCCACATGGACATTTAGACTTAATACCAAAATCGTATGATATTATTGGAAATATCGCAGTGATTGAATTTGATAAATTTAATAATCAAATGTCTAATACAGATTATTTAAAGTTCAAGGTTAAAATTGCTAGAGCAATAAATGCCGTAAATAAAAATGTTAAAACAGTTTATGAAAAAAAAAGTAAAATAAAAGGAAAATACCGCTTAAGAGAATTAGCTCTTTTACATGGTGAGGATAAATCTGAAACATTGCATAAAGAAAATGACTGTGTTTTCAGAATTGATGTTAAATGTACATATTTTACTCCAAGATTGGTTTTTGAACGCCGGAGGGTTGCTTCAAGTGAGATAAAGGAGAATGAGTTAATAATTGATATGTTTGCTGGGGTTGGAACATTCTCAATACA
>JAEOTW010000322.1 GCA_016839655.1 Promethearchaeota archaeon
AACAAATTGAAACAGAAAACAGAGCTACTGTTATAAGTACAATAAACATGATAGCTAGTCTTATAAGAGCAATTCTTTACCCTCTTGTTGGATATTTAGTAATGTGGAATTTAAATATAACATTTATAGTACTAGGAGCAATAATTATTATATTCGCAGTAATATCAAGGATAAAGAGTGAAAATCTAAAATAAAATCTTTTTTTTTTAATTCTATTATCTCAAATCATTTAGAATTCTTTCAGCTAAATCTCTTCTTACTACTTTTGATAATTCTTCTAAAGATACTTTTTTGATATTAAAAAATTCTTCACAAGATCATTTTTCTTTTATATATAATCAGTATTTTTTTGTGATTAAAAAATCTTGAAAATTTGATTAGATATGAAGAATACAAAATTTAGAGTAAAGGAGGCTTTTAAGGCAGATTTTGGTAAAAGCATTGTTCGAATTGATCCTGAGATTATTCTAAAAGAAAATCTCAATACCGGTGATATAGTTTCTATTTTTAATAATTCTGGTATGAAATCCACAGGTGCTTATCTCTTTCCAAGTGATTTAAAAGATAAAGGAACACGAATAATTAGAATTGATGCTATTCTAAGAAGAAATCTAAAAGTTTCAATTAATGATGTTGTCAAAATTAAAAGAACAAATGTGAAATCAGCTCAACAAGTATCTTTAGCTGGATATCAAAAGGAAATTATGGTTAAAAAACCTAATCTGCTAGCAAAAAAACTTAGAAATAAATTAGTTTCTAAAGGAGATATTTTTTCATTTCGATCAGGAAATAAAAAAGTGGACTTAGTGGTAGTTAACCATACACCTGAAACTGATGTGGTCATAATTAATGAAGATACAGCAATATATAGTCAAACTGCTGTCGGTGAATCTTAAATTAGCTTTTTTGTTTATAAGCAAATGTTGATATTTATGTTAACTTAGGTACTAAATATAAAATTTGTATAAAAATGATAGGGAAAAAATTTGGAAGTAAAAAAACTGTTATAATAAGAGATCGTATTACCACTGAACAGAATATTACTAAATTTAATAATGAATTTATTATCAATAAGTATCTTACTCTTAGATTAGAAAATAATAAAACCAATATCTATGTAGATGATGAATATATTAGCGGTTGCAAATATCTTTTACTTACAGTTCCTACGGTTGAGCTAAATCTGGTTGATCGAATAGATTCCATCGATGATGCAGCTGAAATATTAGACAATTCATTAGAAGATTATAATAACAAGTGTTTTATAACTCCAGAAGTAGAATTTTGGGGTCATTGCTCGAATCTACAGGCATGGGCAGAAAACGACTATAATACACGACTTTTACATCGGAGTCTTGCTTTTCATCTATTAAGAAAGTTGGCGGAAGCTGGAGATCCCATTGCAAGAAAGGTCTTTAAGAAGGAAATTATTGAAAGGTTTATGAGTGATTCCATCACAGTTAAAATGTATTTAATTGAAGACAGATATTTAGCCTATTTAGATCCTGAAGAAATAAAATATATCCTAATAAACTGCAGAGCCCTTCTTCCACCTAAATATGAATCATATCTTCAAAAAAGTATCTCTGATAGATGGAATGAAATAGCTTTATACTATGAATATAATAGACAATCAAGAAGAGCCTTTGAAATATATACTGAAATTTTAAAATTGTTCCCAAACGATTTTAGAACGTTGAAAAGACTTGGATATTGGCATTGGAAGAAGAATCAATATCTCAAAGCAATTTATTTTTATAAAAAAGCATTAGAATTACTCCAATCCAATAAAGTAACTTTACTTGAATTAAAACAGAAACCCTCAATCTGTTTAAATTTAGGCTACATGTACTATTTAAATGAAGATTATGAAAAAACTGATTATTTCTGTAATTTAGCCCGAAATTGTATTAACTGGAAATATTTTCAGTATACTGAAGCAATAGAATTTCCCAGACTTAGACTTAGATGGTCTTATTTTAAAATTAGATGCTTCATGAAAAATAGAATTTCTGATTTTAAAAAATTTATAAGAAATCCAATACCTAGAGCACGTTCATATTATAATTTATGGATACTAAATAAAATAAAAGGGGAGTATTGGTTATGAGTCATAAAATTCAGTCTGGATCAAATATCTTGCATTCTTCTAATAAGGATAGACAATATGATGATCAAGAAGAAGAATCACCATCCAATTATTTAGACATTTGGGATAAAAATCCTTCTTATAAAGATATCAATCTCAAGATAGTAACAATAAAAATAATTTTTTCAACAGTCTTCTTGTTTTTAGCAGCCACAACATTCATGTTAACGTTTAATTTATTTTTTTCTCTAGGATTAAGCATTTTTATGTGTATTATGTTTATTTTAGCTTTTTCCGATAACTTTTTCAACTGTAAAAAACTTTGGGCAAGGATTTCTCGTAAATACGTGCCGATAACACCTTTCAAGGAATTTGACTTTTGGAAAATGCAAGCTGATCCCGCAACTATCTTAATAATAAACAAAAAGGACTCTACTTCAACAGCAGTAAGAATCTTTAAAGTAGAGACGCTTCCAGAAAATGTGTATCCTACATTAAACCAATTTCTCAAAGCATTAAATAAAGCTAAAATACCATATACATATCAAGTGGTCCAGACTCCAGTATTTGATTTATCGGAAAATTTAATTGAGGATAGGTTTCAAACGGAAGTAATTCGAAATCAGAAACTTAATTCACTAAACTCCTTCCAAACAGTAATCTATTTTAGTGTATATTATTCTATAAATGGAATTCTAACTAACACACGGTTAAAAACGCTTACCGAAACAGTACAAGATATTTCTAATGAATTTAAATCAAATTTTAGTGCAAATTTTCATCATACAAAGGCTACGTTATTAATGGAAAATGATTTAATCAATGCTATTCGAACCTATTATTATAAAACGTCAACTCAACCTGAACCTAAAGAATTAGATGATTTCATAACAAACGGGAATATACTAAAAAAATTGATTAAAATATTTACTATATCTTTTTTAATCGCTTATCTATCAATAATACTAATTATTTTTAATTTTCCATTATATTTGGTAATAGTCATCAATCTATTAGTAGAAATCGCTGTCATTTTTATTTGGTGGAGAGACATTCTCTATTCTTTCTCAAAAAAGCTAATATCTCGCAGTACAGAAATAACAACCATTAATCCGTTTGCCGATGTTAAATTTTTTAGAATAAAAGGTATCAATAATGTCATTTTTGCTCATATTGATAATATCCTATTATTAGCTACAAAAATCTTCAATCTGTATTCAGCATCCCAACCAACATTGACATATTTTGATAAATTTATTAGAGGAATCGAAAACCATAAGATAAGTTTCAATTACAACCTACAAACCTTCCCAGTTTCAATTGATCCGTTTCCAAGGGAATGTTCTAAAGCATTTAATGAAAAAACATCAGAAAGCCTTGAAGGAATTTTATTTCATCCTTTAGACAAACGAAATGTGAAATATGTTAAACATCCTAAACTCGAATTTGAGAAATGGTTAGATATGAGATCTGGGATTTGGAACACGATGTTAACTTTATCAAATACTTCTCACTTGTTTGTTTCTGACTTGGATTTAAAAGATTTCATTGAATTAAATAAGGAATTATCTGTAAAATCAAAAGTATTAAAGGGAACTTTCGAGGATAATTTCTTAAATTATAAATTAGCTGAATTGACAAATCAGAGCCTACTTTCTGGATATTTAAGTGAATGTTTCAAAAATCACAATTTTAGGCTAAATGGCTCTCATCTTAATTATATATACTTCCAAGGAAAAAATCTAATGGAATTAGTAAAAATTGTAAATGAATTTAAGAAAGGAATTGATACTAGGATTGCAGCTGAGTTTAACACGCCTTTTCAATTAACTAATTTCATATCAATTGGAAACACTATAAATACTGAATTCTTAGAAGAGGAAATTCCCTTAGGTTTCACATATGATCAAGTAAAACAATTACTTATAACAAATGGTAGTACTCCTTTTCGGGAACTTGCAAAAATGAAAATGGCAGTTGAACTTATCAAATCAAATATCCCCTGTGTGATTTTTGATTATAACGGACAGTGGACAAAATTAATTCAATTCTTTGCAAACACTAGATATCAAGAACGTATCTTACATTTCAAATTAGGGAGTTCATTTAATATCGATATAAAAAATTCAGGAATTAAGTATGATCAACATAATGTAGAATATTTGAACCTGTTTTATGATGTGTTCGCTTTAGCATTTAAAGAACAAAAAAGAAACATAGATATGTTAAAAGATACAATTTCAAAAAATGATAATTTAGATTTACCTTCAATTACATTAGATCTAGAGACAAAGCCAGAATGGGAAAAACGATTTTCTAATAGCTTATTATTATTTTTTAAAGATTTCACAAGTCAGGGTCGAATTTTTTCGAAGACTGCTCTGGATTATGAAGATGATGTCAATCCTGTGGATTTTATTAAAACTGAAAAAACTGTGATATTGGATCTTTCAATTTTGAAAGATTTAGAGAAAAAGACATTTATTGCATTTATCATTATCTCTAAATTCATACATCTTGTGGAAAATTCAGAGAATTATCATAAAAAAATCATATTTGTACCTCATATAGACTTATTTTTTGATTCCTACTATATAGATACTAATTATGGAACAGTAAATTATGGAAAAATAGATAAATTTATTGAACCGCTATTTCAACGAGGATTTGGTTTTATTTTTTCAGCAAATCAAATACGATATCTTCATCCTCATGTTTTTAACCACTTTCCTAATGTAGTTACATTTCGAGCAAATGATAAGCGAGATATTGCGGTTTTAAAGAATCGAATGAATTTACAAGAACTTCATGGGACAGGCTATTACAGTTCCAAAAGAAATAATACATATCAGATTGATTACTTGATGAACATGCTGAATGATGAAATTATTGTAAAAAGATCGGACATATATCAACCATTTCCAGGTAGAATTGATTTTGACAATCTTCATAAAACCCACCTTTTGACACATGATCAGATTATTAACTTTATGGAAAAACAGGGATATAAGCTAGGTCTTTCTGAAAAAAAACTATTGAATAAGGCAAGGAAGACTATTTTCGAGAAAGATTTTGGAATGTATGCGACTTTTATCGATGAGATAATTCACTTTTTAAAACAAATAAGCTCAATTGAAAATGTGGCAGGTCTATATAGACACAAATTAAAGGAAGAACTCTTAATATATGTTAAACCAAAAGCAAGTAGGATGGTCCAAAATAATAATAAGATCAAGGAAATTAGGGATCAACTACTAAAAATACTTATTAAACAAGGATATTTAATTGAAAACCATCCTAGAAGAGCGAGTGGTTCTGAAGCTATGAGAACTTCTTATGCTGTGGGGCCGCAGTATCAAAAGGCGGTTCAAGATTATTTTGAAACGAAGACTGAGATTCCTTCAGAAATAAGCGTAGATGTAATTGAAAAAAATAATCCAATTGATTCAAAATTACAAAATTTATTTCAAAACAACATGAATAAGGGGCTTATTAACAAAGATAATTTTGAAAAAGCATTATTAGAAGCAGTAAGTGAAAGCTATTATAATTTATTTAAAGTCTATCGATTTAACAATAATAGAGATTATATAAATTCATTGAAAGTAGGAAAAACTATAATTTCTGAATTTCTTAAAAACTTATATACCTCCTACATACAGATAAATGAAGGTCTGGCTCCAGAACTGGAAGATATCAATTTATTTTTAGACTTTTTGGTGAAAGAGAATCTTGTACCCTTTTCTAAGACAGAATTGCAAAAATATATTAGAAAATCACAAGAATATAATTATAAAAAGGATTCTCTTGAGCAAAATGCTGATAATTTATACAATATGATCTCAGAATTCATAGCAAAATTTAATTTATTTTAATTTTTTTTCTTCAACAAAATATTGTTAATCCAAATCCGGAAATGATCCAGACTTATTGTTGTTTTATATTTTTTCTTTAAATATGATGTTTTATTTTTATTATATAATCAACAATACGAAATCTAGTCAATCAACTTGTTTTTAATCAAAAATCAAGGAGGATGGTTTAATTAACTAATATTGATAGAAGATCTGGGGATAGTAATTTCATAGAATTGGAGCTTTTCGCTGATGAAGTAATAAATATGCCATGTATGAAAGATAATTCTATTTGGACTTATATAGGATTGCTTTTTGTACCGTCTAAGAGAAAGGAAAAATTGCTTACACAACTAAAGAATCTTAGATGTGTTGAGCATAATAAATGGCATGATGATAAAAATAGATGCCTTAAAAATTGTAATTTTCATGAAAAAAATTATACAGAAATTCATTATAGATTTTTACACCGATCAAATGCTCGATTTCGAATTGCTAAAAGATGGATAAAATTTATTATTAATAATGGGATTGACCATGGATACATATCCTTTAATATATTAGGTTTAAACCTTTCAAAGATGGATCTTGACCTTTTTGGGGATAAAAAGGGAAGACATTATACCATATATAATAGGTTTTTTCGTTCTATTCTAAAAGGTAGTATTAGTTATTTTTACCCTAACTATGAAAAAGTTAAAATTAGTAATATATATCACGATAAAGGGGGACAGCAAAACCATGATTATTTTCCGTGGCATACCATGTATAAGTTAAGTTCAAGCGTAGATAATTTGGAATTCTGTTGTGATACCATAGAATTTATTGATTCTGATCATAGAAAAAGTAAAAAAGCTGAATCTCATCTAATTCAATTAATTGATTTAATTTTAGGAGCAACCGTAATCAATTTTCATGCTCAGACTCAGAATAAACAGCAAAGAAAAATAGGCTTAATCTTTAAACCAGCTTTAGAGATAATTATAGATAGGAAAAAAACAACAAGGGGATGGTATGGCAAATATTACAAGATACCTAAATTTACTCGAAAATGTGCAGTTAGTTTTTTTCCAAAAGATCATTGTGAGATAAATAAGTCAAGCTTCCAGATTAATCTTAATGGAAATTTGGCCACAATGACCTCTAACAAAGATAATTATTATTTCAATCGCAGAATTTTACTGCAGGACAATTCATTCTTAAAACTAGATGAATGGATTCACAAATCTAAATAAATCTTCAATTTCATCAAATAAAAAACCAGATATTAAAGAATAAAAAGGCTTATACAATTTTACCATCTTTATCTTTTGCTCTACTCCCTTCAATTTTATTAACAGTTGCTTCAGCAATTAAGAGATCTCCACATCTTATATAAAATCAAAATTAGGCAAACTCTCTGATTTTTAATAATTATCTTCGCTATTAATATCCTGTCTCAATTTTTTATTTAAATACTCATAATAAAATTAATTAAGAGATACAATTTTTAACAAAAATAATTTATAACATAAAAAAAATATTAGCGTATATATTAAAAGACAAATGGTTGGGAGAAATCCATAAATGACAGAAATAAATACGTCTGAAAAAGAGATTGTTAATTTATCTTTAAATTGGAACTCAATAAATAATTCTACTAAAGAAAAATTCAAGGATAAATTAAATAAACTCATAGACAAGTATGAGAAAATTGTAATTGATGGAAGAAAAGGAGAATTTCTTGAAGAAGATGTAAAAGTAAAGTTTCTTAATCCCCTCCTAGAAGCTATGGGATGGAACGTAAGAGGTCTTGACGAAGTTAAGTTTGAACAAAGAACATTAACAGGGAGAACCGATTTTGGACTTAGAGTTACAAGACATACCAAACCAGTCATATTTTATGAAGCAAAAAGTTTCACAGAATCTCTAGATAATAAACGGAAGAGAAGAGGTAAAGACATGACTTATGCGGAAATTGCGATTGAAGATGCATGGCAGATGAAAGTTGATTGGTGCGTTTTGACAAACTTTGAAAAATTTCGATTATATTATACTCATGTAAAAACAGCTAAGGAAGGATTAGTATTTGAAATTGATTATCATGAATATCTTCAAGAACGTAATCTAGAGCGGCTTTGGGATTTAACTAAACATAGAATAAAGAACAAGTCTCTTGATTCATATGAGCTTAAAAGAACAAGAGAAGATATAAATACAGAAGTAGTAAATGATTTATTTATCATTAGAGGGAAATTATTAAAAGATATTAGAGCTAATAACAAATTAACAAGAGAAGAATTAAAATTATCAGTTCAAAGAATTCTAGATAGATTAGTAGTTATAAGAACTGCAGAAGATAGAGGTATATTAAAACTAGATAGTCTTAATTATACTCTTTCACATTGGGAAGATTATGTAATCAATAAAGAGAGGAGACCCTTAACAACTTCATTGAAGGAGCTATATAGAGATTTCGAATCAGTATATAATAGCGAAATATTTAAAGAACATACTTGTGAAAATCTCGTAATAGATAATAGTATTTTAAAGTCTGTCATTTCAATTCTTTATAAATATAATTTCGATTTGATAGATGCTGATATTTTAGGAGCTATTTATGAAGATTATTTAGGCCATATTTTAGAAGTAGATAAAGATGATGAGATTGAAATTGTAGAATCAAAATCAAAGAGAAAAAAGAAGGGAATATATTACACACCCAGTCATATTGTTAATTATATTGTAAGAAAGTTGTTCTCTAAATTTTTCGATGAAGAACCTTTAGAGAATGTCACACAAGTTAGAGTCCTAGATTCAGCCTGTGGTTCGGGGTCTTTCCTCATAAAAGCTTATGATTTATTAAAAGAGTATTATGAGTTATATAATAAAAAAATTAAAAAAGAAACAGGAAACGGTAAGGATATTGTAGGTTTTTCTCAAATAATTACTAATATTGAAAAAAAAATACTACTCGATAATATATACGGAGTCGATTTAGATTCTCAAGCAGTTGAGATTGCTGTAATGAACTTAATTCTAAAGGCTCTTAAAAAAGGAGAACAATTACCTCCATTATTAGGAAATAATATAAAAAAGGGAAACTCTTTAGTATTTGCCGAAGAGGAAGATCTTCCTCGATTTTATGGGGAAAATTATAATGATGTAAATGCTTTTGATTGGAATAGACAATTTTCAACGGTGTTTAAAGAGAAAGAAGGATTTGATATTATTATTGGAAATCCCCCTCACGGTGCGAAACTATCAAAAGAAGATCGAAATTATTTCAAAAAGTCTTATCATCTATCAAAAGGCATGATAAATAGTGCAGTATTATTCATTGAACAGTCTTGTAAGCTTTTAAAGAATGGAGGATTCTTAGGTTTGGTTGTTCCAAAATCATTGACATTTTCTCAAAAGTGGAATCCTACAAGGGAGTACATAATTAAAAACTTTCAAATATTAGAAATTGTAGACATAAGTAAAGCTTTTAAGGGAGTCTTGCTTGAACAAGTTCTTCTAATCTGTAAAAAAGAAAAAAGTTCAACTGACAATTATATTGGCAAGTCTATTGATGTTTTTGAAAAGGGCAAGGAATTAACGATTCCAATCTATCTTACTAAAGAATTAGATGTATTTCCAGTTCATATTGATGACAGTTCCCTTAAAATTTACAAGAAAATAATAAAAAAGTCCATAAGATTGAAAGAAATATCTCAAACTTTCAGAGGTCTACCATTGCAGAACAAAGCAGTTAGTACTAGAGGGGATTCTCATATACCTTTATCAAGAGGGGCTGATATACGCCCGTTCTTTAACAAAGAAGCTTCAATTTATGTAGACAAGAAATTCTTATTAAAATACAATGCAAAAATAGAAAAAATGAGGAATTCTAAGTTAATCTCTCAAAGAATTGTAGCTCATGTATTGAAACCAAAAGATCATGTTATCTTAATGTCAAATTTCGATGATGAAGGACTATTAAATGTTGATACAGTTGAAAACACGATATTGACAGTTTCTGAATATGATTTATTATATTTAATAGCATTTCTAAATTCTAAATTGATATCTTGGTTTGTTTATTATTTTATCTTCAACAGGGCTGTACGAACTATGGATTTTGATGATTATTACGTTGGAAAAATTCCTATTTTTAAATCTTCAAAAATTGAACAGGAACCTATTATAAAATTGGTCCAAGAATTATTAAAACTGATACGGTCTCTAAAAGTTCAACAAGTAAATTTCTTAGATGATATCAATAAGTTTCCAAGATTAGAGGATCGGTCATTGAATTATTATTACATAAAGATTGCTTCAAAAGATAAGAAAGTACTTATTAAATCAAATTTACAAGGCAAAATTAACAATATGAGGGTATTAGAGGATGGTTCTTGGTTGATAATCGCTATTGATTATGAAATTAGGGCAAATAAAAGAAAGGAAGAATACAAAGATATTGAAGCTTTGAAGATTAATATATTAAATAATAATTTAAGAAGCTTTTTGAATCATTCAATAACAAACACTAAACTTAAAAGCAATAGGGGATATATTTTGAGAAATTTATTAAAAATCCCTATACCTTTATTTGAAAAAAATGAAAATAAAAATATTAGTATAATTGAAGAATTAATGAAAAACTATCTGGAAAACCTAAAAAATCAAAAAATACTTGAACAAAAAATAAAGAGTCTTGAAGATAAAATCAATTCTAAGATATATACACTTTATGATCTTAGTGAGGAAGAGATTCATCATATTGAATCTAATTTTGGTCAAGATTCAGTAATACTAAAATTGTTATTAAAGGATTAAAATGACCATCCCATAAAAATCAAATTTTGTATTGAAGATTTAATTAAATTATTTAAGAGTTAATTTTCTATTTTGATGTTATTTCTGATTATTATATTTTTTATCAAGAGTTTCTTTTATCTCTTTAATTCTCTTAACAAATTCCCCCTTATCAAGTTCGACAAATCTTTGAAGAAATGTTTCAATATTTTCAGTAAGGAAAGCTATAATTTTTTCTTTTTGAATGAAATAAGGATAGTATATTATTGAACAAGTGTATGTCCAAATAACTTGGATTAATCTAAAGTAACTTATAACAAATTCTTCAATGGAAAGAACTTTTTTTTTATTATATAAATCACGAAAAATAATCTTCTTATCATCTAGATTTATATTGTAATGTACGAGAAAGCTTGTATGAAAAATTGAATTTCTGAATAAGGCAATTGTCTTATCTGCCTCTGTCCTTTTTATTAACCGCCCTACTGTTAATTTCTCTTCCTTAACTTTAGTAAAATCTAAATCCTCTAGAAGATAACGCAATCTTAGGTGAAATATTAAAATTTCTTTTATATATGCCTCAATTAAGTAACCAAATTTAAGTACCCAATCAAAAAAGTAGTCATGAAATTGGCTTTCTTGTCCTTCTTCTATTAATTTATATATAGTAGCTATAATTTGTTCTCGCAATTCCGATAAAGGAGTCTCCTTAAACAATATATAAAAATCTGGATAATTATCTCGGACAAATAACAAATTGAAAGTTAGATTATACCATGGATATTTTGGCTGAATATGAGATATGAATGATTTAACTATTTCATTAAATTTTGCTGGGTCGATTTCGAAACAAGATTTTATAACAGAATTTAATTGATGAAGTATATCCACATCAACCAATCCTGACTTAATTATCATTCTATCAAGATTTTCAATGAATATCTTATATACTTCTCGCAGTTTCTCTTTATCTTTTAAAAATTCTACTTGCTCTTCAATATCTCCAAAAAACACATCTATATAGGATTTATCCCTAAATTGAGAATAAATATTTTTATCTGGGTTTAATAGGATTTTCTCCAAAAAATCTTTTGAAAATATATTTTCCTTTTCTGGCAATTTAGAGTTCTCACAAAAATATAAAAATTCAAAATATTCATTATTGTGATAAGATTGACCTACCATATATAATCTTACTGGTTAGTATCATTCAAATCAGCTTCTACATTTTCAACAATAAAATAATCTAAATTTTTTTTGTCTAAAATTAAATTATTTGATAATCCAATCTACCTTATATGCTTGGTCAGAAAGCTCTCAATCTTTTCAATTAGTTGATCTCTAGGTTGCGGGTGAGCCCATTCCTCTAATTCGAACAGTCCTTCTTTTTCTGCTTTGATATGAAGCCATAAATGGCAGAGCACTACAAAAGTTCTGCTTTTAAGCTCCCTAAATTCACAAGGTTCACAGATTTTATCGAGAGTTTGTTGAATCATATCCCTTCTAGCTTGTTGTACCGCATCACTCTTTGGGGTCATACTATCAAAATCATAGATTCCAAGGAATTTAAGGTGGATGAGTGTCGAAAATTATTGTTAGAAATATCAAGAAATAAAAAAGGTTAGAGCGTCTTATACGAGCTGTAGATTATAATGAAATGAACACTAGAAAAATACAACACTCATATAATTAAAATAATTTTTATTTATAAATATCCTATCCAATTATAGGACAAAAATAATGTGAGATATAAAATTGAGAATCATCAAAATTACAGAAGGTTTTGTAACAAATTCTAGCTCGTATAGTGGATATTGCGTAATCGCTGCTCGTAAAGGTAGAGATATAAAAATTTTATTAGGAAAAATTGGTCTTGGTGAGTTTGTATCTCGTTTTAGCAGTTTAGAGGACCCAGAAGATTATGAAATTGAATTTGATGATTTAATTGATGAATATGAAATATTGGAAGCGAGTGCATTACTTGCAGCATATGGAGATGATTGGGCTAACGGTGCTCCAGAAAATGGTGAAGAAAACAATCTAAGATGGTTTATTGAGGAGAATGATCGAACAAAAGAACGCAGAAGACTAGTTAATGATGATTTAATTTTACTATATAGTATGTGTCATTATTAAAAAGAAATATGATTCAATTTAGATTATTGTAAGAAGAATAAAGTGTAGAAATTACTGATTTGTAGTTAAAAAAAATGGTAAAAAATAGAATTATCCTTCGGAATGAAGCATTTGGTGGGGTCTATTTCAATCAGGAGAATGGTAGAATGGTTATGGTCGATAGAGAAGGTTTTTTTACCTTAATCAAATATCTACAGAAAAAGAATCTGACTGATAAAGAGATTAAATTTGCTAGCTTCTTCTTTAATCAAAAGTGTCCAAAAGAAGTAGAATTACGAATAGATCCAACAATTAAAAAAGGGATAAATTATCCGGCTCCAGTAACAAAAACACCCGTATTGATTGATTTGTCTCTGAACAATTATTGCAATCTGAACTGTAATTTCTGCTACATGTCAGCTAAGTCAATTAAAGAGGGAGAGAATCTCTCAATGGAAGATTTTGGCTCACTTTTACTAAAAATGAAAAAAAGCAGAGTCTTACAAATTGCTTTAGGGGGTGGAGAACCAACTCTTCATCCACATTTTACAGAGATACTAAAACAATTAAGAATTGAAGGGAATATTATACCTAATTATACAACAAACGGTACAAATTTAACAGAGGAGATCCTTGAAGCTTCAAAGAAATATTGTGGGGCGGTAGCTGTAAGTCATTCCGAAAAACGATTTAATGAAACTATTGAAGCCACTAAAAAATTGATTAATTATGGGATACAGACGAACATGCATTTAGTACTATTAAAATCACGAATTTCTAAACTCTCAGAAATAACAGAAAAGTATGCTAAGTTAGGAATTTCAAATGTAGTACTTCTATTATTCAAACCTATGGGAAGGGGTTCTAATCTAACCAATCAAATATTAAGTTCAGATGATAGAAAAACTCTATCACTTGAACTCTTAAAAATTATAGCACTTCGCAAAAAATATAAAGTACGATTAAGTATCGATGCATGTTCTTCTTTTATTGTAAAGGACTTTCCTTTCCTACCTCAATCTATAGAAGGTTGTACGGGAGGGATATATTCTGGTTATGTTGATTGGGAATTAAATATGAAACCATGTTCTTTTATGCAGAATACTAAAGGTTCTAGTTTAAGAAATATGACTATTTCGAGTGCGTGGAAGACTTTTGAAATTTTCAGAAAATCATTAATTCAGCCTCGTTATGAGGGGTGTAAAGTATGTGAACATTTTGTTAGTTGCTTTGGAGGATGCCCTTTAGAACCAAAACTTGTATTCTGCGAAGATAAAGGTAAAGAATTAAATTATCAGAGTTTATCTGAGGAGATAGAGATATGAGAATTATTAAATTCAATGATGGGTTTATCACTAATTCAAGTACTTTAAGTGGAGTAGTAATCCTTGCCAAAAAGAAGAATGTTCTTCTGTCAGTTTTGTTAGATAAAGCAGGTTTATCAAATGAACATCTTGTTTTGTTTGAAGAAGAATCTGAGAATTGGACAATTGAAGATTTTGATATTGAGATTGATCATCTGACTGATGAGTATGATATACTACTTGCAGAATATACGCTTGGTGTATGGGGAGATGACTATGAACCAGGTTACTATGAGGACGCAAGAATAAAGCAAGAGCAGGGATTATACAGTGAATTTTCAAGTAGATCTAATGCATTTAAATGGAATCACCCAGAAATCTCTGATTTTCGTAATGCTAGAATAAAAATCTCTGATGATGATCTGATATTACTCCGGATAACTGAAATTTAATTAAGGGGGGATTAAGATTTGAATAAAAACTATATTGTATGAGAATTATTAAATTCAATGTATTTTAGCAATTAGAAAATGAGGATTCTAAAAAATAATTAAGAATAATAATAAAATGAGATAATCTATGAGAATATTGAAAATTATTGATGGATTTGTAACAAATTCCAGCAGTGATAGTGCTGCAATCATTATAGCTTTACGTAAAGGGAAAAGTCTTGAAGATATTATTAAAAAAATAGGAGTTCCTGTACATTTACCTAAAGATTTTTATAATTTTGAGCCAAATTTGGAATATATTGAAGATTATGAGATTGAGATTGATCATCTGACTGATGAGTACGATATTCTTATAAACTATATCTGCACAGCAAGTTGGGGAGATGATTATTATCAAATACCTGAAGAAGAATTAGATGCTTTAGTATGGATGGCCTACAATTTGGAGGAAAAGGGAGGAAAGGATTTAATTGTTTTATATTTTAGTGAAACTTCAATGTAGTAAATGAGGGTGAAAATAACTAAATGAATGAATTTAAAGTAAATGATTATATAACATTAAAGCTTGAAAATGAAAGGATTAATATTTATGTGGATAATAAGCGATTCAGACAATGTCGATTTTTACTTTTAGATATTCCAATTACAGAGATGAAATCTTTAGATGAGATTGAATCAATAGATGAAGCTTTAGATAAATTAAGAACTTCTAAACCAGAAAAAATCGAGATTCCTATAGAGACAGAATTTTGGGGTCATTGTTCTAATCTGCAAGTTTGGGTAGAAAATAATTATAATACATCATTATTGCATCGAGATATCGCTTTTCCATTATTGAGAGAATTGACTAAAGCTGGGGATAAAAATGCCGAGAGCGTGTTTAAGAAAGAAATTCTTCGAAGATTAGAAAGTAAATATCCACCAGTCAGTGAATTCTTAATTAGAGGATGGTACCTTAAGTCTTTTGATGAGGAGGAATTAAAGCAATTGTTTCAAAATGATGATTTAAATTTATTGGAATCATTTATTAATGTTATTGATAATTCAAGTTGGACTTCTTATGATTACATCTTTAGTCTATTAAAATATATCACTGATAAGCAATTTTTCGAAAGAATATTACCATGGTTTCAGTATAAAGATATTGAAGATAAAATCAATATTCTAAGAGGGAAATTTATCGAGAATCTCAAGATGGAATTTATTAAAGATATTATTAATGATTCCTTAATGGATAAGATTCTAGATGCATTCAGACCAAGAGCTTATCGTTGGCAATCTAATAGTTATGATGCAATAAGAGCACTTGAAGAAACACTTAGATTCTTACCTGATAAATACAAAGATCGAATAATTAATGAATTACCAAATATAGATTTTAAAGGATTTATGGATTTATTACAGGGGGGATTTTCAAGAAAAGGTTTAAAAGAATTTTCAAATGAAACTCAAAAAAGAAAAATTGAAAGTATATTGGACGAGAAATTAATTAACTGGTATTCCAGCTTGTTAGGAAAAAGCCCTTATTCAAGAGAGAAGGAATTTGCTCCTTATAATTTCGTTAATACTTTAAAATATGGCTCTGATGATCTAAAAATAAAAGTTTTAGAATGGATAAAAACGATATCTTTTAATGAGATAATGTTTTTGCTAGGGAAAGGGATATTGACTCTCTACGATGAGAAAGTCGTTAGAGAATTTCTTTTAGATCCTGAATTAGACCTCTTTACACGACTAACAGAATATCTGGAAACTGAAAGTACATATCATACCCATGAGACTTTCAAAACATTATCAGAATCTTTACCTGAGCAAACTAAAAATCAATTAAAAGAATGGTTTCTAACTTTGAGTGTTGAAAGCTTTAGTTCTTTCTATGAAGCAGGATTTTTAGATTTTTTAAATCCTGAAGAAAAAATAGACCTCATCACAGATTCTACTTATAATTATGTTGAAAAAGTAATAGAAATTCTTAGTAAAGATGATTCTGTTATTATAGTTAGAGCCTTTAAAGAAATCTCTAGTTATCTTTCTGAACTACAGAGACAAAAAATTTTTGTTTGGATTAAAAAAGTTAATTTAGACAAGTTAGTTTTTTTATTAGGATCCGACTTTCTCAATTTTTTGGATAAACCTGATTTTGAAAATCTAATTAGTTCAATCTCTAAAGAAATATTAAGTAAATTATTAATCGATGTGGAGGAAAAGAGTCATACTGTAAAAAATTCTGCAATAAATAGTCTGAAACATATAGCTAATTCTGTTCCTTTAATTTTAATAAAAATGTTTGAAGAAAGTCATAAAATATCTGATATTAAAAATCCATTGAAAATTTTTAAGCATGGTATACTCTATAGGTTAGAACCAGGAAAGCTTCAGCCAATTATTAATGATCCTCGAACTCATTTTTACGAAAATCTATTGAATATACTTAATGAGGAGAATCCAGAAATAAAAGCCCAAGCAATTTATATGCTTGAAAATCTCGGTGAGGAAGGTACCGATTTTGTTAAAAAGACTATTAGCATTCTTAAGGGGGAAGAAAAATGTAAATTTCTTTATGATATTACAAATGGGGGGTATTTCTATTATAGAGAAAATAAAGAACTATTTAATAATCTCATTGAACAAATAGAAAAAGAAACATCTCATAATTTAATTGAATCTTTATTAAAGTTATTTATACAGCACTGGAAGAATACAGATTACAATCATAGATTCCTATACAAAAGCTATATATTCAGAACACTATCCATGTTAAAAGATAAAGTCAATAATGAGATTTCAATTTTATTAAAGAATAAAAATGGACTTTTATACTTGCATTTATATTTTGAAGGGCTTCTTGATTTTTTAACAAAACCAGAAATTGCTCAGTTATTTAATGATTTTAATATGGATCTTTTAGTGAAACAATTCATGGAATATAACACAAATGCTGAAGAGTGGGAAGAGGTAGATTGGAGGATTGATCGCGTTGAAAAACTAGGAGAGTTTGGAGTCAATTTTTTGCTAAGGTTACTAAAAGAAGATTTTGAATATGAAATGGCGGAAGGAATTGCATATCGTATCAAGAATCTTGCTAAAGATTATGTTGATTTCATAAAAAAAGAATTAATAAATCTACTAATAGAGGGATCCTATGAAGAAATAAGAGATTTGTTTAATTTCGAAGTTGCAAACCTTTTAGAAAAAGAAGATATATTAGAAATTTATAATAATCCAAAGTCTCATCTGCTAGAAAAATTGAATAATGCAAATGATGATAAATATCCTCCATGGCATATTGAGGAATTTCTTAGCAAATTAGGTAAAGCTGGTGGTGATTTAATCTTTAAAATGACACAAAAACGAGATTACTTAGATCACATGAAGGGGATTTTTAAAGAAATGGGTGAAGATTTGATTGAATCATTTATTAAGCATGTTTTAATCAATGAAAATAATTATAGATATGGAGATTGGGGGTATGAATTCATTAAAATTTTTTTTGATATCTTTTCAAAAGAACAGATTGTATCAATAATAGAAAGTAAAGAATATAATATTGTCGATAGATTATTACAGAATTATAATCCCTCAGATAGATGGGCCAATCATAGTATTATTGATTTCTTTTATATAGCTTATCAAAAATTAGATGACCAATTTATCATAAAGATTCACAATAGATTACCTGAATCGTTGAAAAAAGAAATACTGCAAATTTATGAAGAAAGTGCTTATTATTATACTGACGAACATTCTTATCGATATGCATCTTCAGAGCAAATTAGTAGTTCACAGAAAGCAAAAAAGATGGTAGAACTACTAAAATCAAGAGTTTATCAAATCAATGAAATCATTTCTCTTAGATTAGAAAACGAAAAGACTATGTTATACATCAAGAATAGACCATTCACGCAATGTATGCAACTTTTATTGAATATACCAATTAAAAACATTCCAAATTATGATGAGATTGAATCTATTGATGAAGCTTCTGAAATTTACAGCAATACCGAAAGAAACCGTATAGCAAAAAAAATTACTCCTGAAGAAGAATTTTGGGCACATTGTTCTAATATTCAAGCGTGGGTAGAAAATAATTATGATACACGTCTTTTACATAGTAGTATAGCATTTCCACTTTTAAAAGAACTAACTAGACAAGGTGTTTTTGAAGCAAAAAATCTTTTTAAGGAAGAAATCACCAAGAGATTTCTTAATGGTAATTTTACAGTAATCACATATCTATGGAAGCAACGATATTTATCCAATTTCACAAAAGAAGAATTAAATACTTTATTTCATGATTTTGATTTTAATAAACTATTAAAATGGAAAATAAAAGAGCGATATGATTGGTTAAAAGAACTTATAGATAAAAATATTAATGTAGCTAGGGAATTTTTCAAGAATCATATCATATCATTAATAAAGGATAAAAATTGGGAAACAATCTTACACTTATTTAGTGGTCCTTATTACTATTCCTACTTTAAGGTCTTTACTCCTGCAGAGTTAGAAATTATTTTCCAAGATTTTGATTATAGCTCCTTTTTAAAGTATACTGGAGACAAAAAGCTAAGAGAGTTGAAATTATTAGAATCTCTCGGAATTTCAAGAGCGAAAGAATTATTTAGACAATTAGTGAAGGAGTTGTTTTTACATGGAGACGCAAATTCATTAAATATGCTTTTTCGAAATAATTATTTATCAATTTTTGAAGAAGAAGAAATTAAAATTCTGCTTAAAGATTTCAATTTTAAAAAAGTATTAAATATAAAATTTCCAAGCCAGATCTTACAAATCCTCCGAAATTTTTCCAGATATAATAAGGATTTAGTTAAGGATTATATAAGAAAAGAAATTGAGAAACAATTTTTAACAAATGATTATAAATTGATTAAATCCATTGTAGACGGACGATATCTATCTGATTTTTTCACCGAAGAAGAACAGAAATTGATTGTCAAAAAAATTCATTTTGAGAAACTAAAAAAGGAAACGACTCATAATTTTCTTTCTCTATTAAGACAACTCAGTCCTATTATTCCTATAGACTATAAAAATGAATTAAAAAGCATATTCTTAAGTGGTAATTCGGAAACAATTGAATTAATTTTAAAAGGGAACTATTTGCAGATATTTAATAAGGAAGAACTGGATAAATTATTCCAGAAATTTGATTTTAGTGGAATAAAATTGAATTTACTTAAAGAACTTAATAAATTAGGAGTCCCTATAATTTCCCACAAGTTTAAAGAGATAAGAGAAAAAAGTGATGATTTAGCTAATCTTAAACAAGAGATTGTTAGAAAGTTTGAAAATGGTGATTACAAATCGCTACTTGAGATGTTTAGGAAGAATCGATATGGAGGGAGGTATAAAGATAAACGATTGAATGATCTAATTCATAGTGATTTTCATGAGATTTTTACTGTTTTAAATGATAGTCTTAAATTTAAAGAAAGTTTTAAAAATGCTCTCCTAAAGGAAGATCCTCCTTTTTCAGTTCCATTTAAAGTGATCATTTCAAGCATAAGACATACGGCTATAGCTAAAGAAATATTTATAGAACAAGCATCTCATGCTTTGAATACAGGACCTTTAAATATAATATCATTCGTATCAAGACCAGAATATTCAAAGTACTTCAGTAAAGAAGAATATTCTAATGTGTTTTCCTTTAAGAATGAACATATAAAATCAGAAGTAATTAATGCACTCAATAAGGATAGCTCAGCACCCTTGCCATTAATTATTTTAAAAAGGCTCGCTGAGATAGGTGATGAAGAGGCTGAATCCTATTTAAAAGAGAAGCTGTTTCACTTAATTAATACTGCTTCAAATTCAGTAATGAGTTTTTTAAATAAAGATGGATTTTTAAATTTTTTAGTAGATCTGGATACAGAATTTCAGTTATATATTGCATTTTCTCCTGATTTAGATTATTCAGCAATTGTGAACAAATTGCACTCAACTAAAATTGGTGAATTAGTGGATAACACCATAAAGGAACGTTTCAATAAAATAATTGAAACCCTCCAACGCGAAAAACATGTATGGATTAGAGAAGAGGATTTAGGCATACTCAAAGATGCAGTCGAAACTTTCGGAGTTGACGCTTTAAAAGGATTAATGGCACTTTATTCAAGAGATAATCAGAGTTTACAAATATTTGCGGTTAAGAATATTCTGAAATTATATCGAAAACATAAAAATTTTCTTAAAACTGTCATTAAAAGAAAGTTAGGACATTTTTTCAAAGAAGAGTTTAAACCCTATTATAAAATATTCGATGAAATGAGAGCTGTAGATGAATATGGAGAACTTCTCTCTGAATATAAAAATGAATTTAATGAATTAAAATGGTTCAAAAGTTAATTGAGGAGATTGAAATTTGAGAATTTTTAGAATAATTGATGGATTTGTGACAAATTCTAGCAGTGATAGTGCAATAATCATCATAGCTTTACGTAAAGGAAAATGTCTTGAAGAAATTATGAGAAATATAGGAATCCCTGCACATTTACCTGAAGATTTCGATGCTTTTGGAGAAGACGATCTAGGTTACACTGATGGTATCGAAATAGATCATCTTATAGATGAATATGATATTCTTGTAAATGAGATTTTTACTGCTCAGTGGGGAGATTCAAATTATGAAATGCCTGATGAAGAATTTGATGCAATAAGTCGGATGGTTTCCGATTTGGAGGAAAAAGGAGGAAAAAATTTGCTTGTATTAAAATTTAGTGAAACTACAATGTAAGAATAAAAGGAGTAATGGATTTAAATTAATAAATGTTAATGGAGAGGAAAAATTGAATAAATATTTTATTATTTTAGCAGTTGGAAAAGACCAGGATTTAGAAAATCTGCTGAATTTTTACGGGATAGGTTCCCTTAAAGATAAATTTACTCAAAGGACTGACTTTATAGAAGACTTAATCAAAGTTGGCTTGGTTGATAAAACTATCTTTGATTTAACTGATTATTATGATATTTATACCTCAAATGAGAATATAGAATTGTCAAATTTAACGAAAAAGCATAGAGATTTATTTGAAAACTCTATTTCTCCTGAGATGCTAGTCGGAATAGATCTCATTTTATTATTAGGTATCAATCAAAAAAAATATGACTTTTTAATTCAAAAGCCTGAGTATAAAGACAAATCTAAGAAATTTATACAATCTCTATTATTATATTTGAAAGATCATCAAAATCTGAAGTGATTAAGATTTGAGAATATTAAAGGTAATTGACGGATTTGTGACTAATTCAAGTAGCGTTGGTACTACTATTGTTGTAGCCTTAAAGAAAGGAAAGGATCTCGGTGAGATGTTGGAAAATATAGGATTGTCTTCGGATTTTACTTTACGGTTTGAGGATAAGTATGGATTTAATGAAGATGAACTTAAAAGATGGGTTGAGGATGACTTTTTAGACACAAATATATACGATTTGCAAGAAGACTATGAACTTCTACAAGCATATATAACTACACATGGTTATGGTGGAGAGATTGAAGATGTTGATCACAGTGATTTTAGAAAGAAATTTTATGACAAGACGAGAATAGACAATCTTCCGATTAATTTAGTGGGTAAAGATTTTATTTTATTGCACAAAATTGGTGAAGGTTTTGAGTATGAGCATGAATTAAAGGAGGATATTAAGAATCGAATATGGCTTTTTATCGAACAATTAAAAAAACCGGGAATTGACATTGAACCTCGACAACCTCAGACTTATGAGGTTAGAAAAAACCTAGATCCAAATCAAAAAGAAGTTATTGAAGAGCTTGAACAAATGATTGAAACAAGAATCCCTATTGTTAAGACATTAAATATAGGAAAAATTGAGGATTTTTTAGCTTCAGACGATAAATTTTGGGGTAGAGAAAGTTTAATACCCAATATTGAAGGTTTTAAAATTGAGGGACAGGATATTGTAGCATTAGGTTTTCATTTTAGAATGAACAATCAAGATCCAAAAATTTTACCTATATCAATAGATAAATTTAAACGCCTTAAAATGTTAGATTTAGGATTTTATCATTGGATAGAAACCCCTGAAATATTTGGAAATCCCAAATCAGTTGAAATTCTTATATTTCCTCATTATTCTAAATTTAAAACACCTCCAGAATCGCTAGGGAAAATGACCGCTCTTAAAAGGTTACTTATTCGTGATTGTAAAGGAAAAATATTGCCAAAACCTCTAGGAAATCTTAAAGAATTAGAAGTTCTCATATTAAGGAGCAATAATGATAAAAGAATATTCTATAATAAGAAAGGAGAAGTTCCTACTGAGATCCCTGAAACTATTGGTAAGTTAAAATCTTTGGTTGTACTAGATCTTGGATATAATAATATCGACACCATTCCTGATTCTCTTGGAGATTTAAGCTCTCTTAAATACTTAGATTTATCCGGGAATTATCTCTCTACTTTAACTAAATCAATTGGAAATTTAAAAGAATTAAAACAATTGCAACTGTATGGTAACCAGTTAACTTCTTTACCCTTTTCATTTGGAGAGCTTAGAAAGTTAGAAAAATGTAATTTAAGTTCAAATCAATTATGTGATTTACCAGCTTCAATCGGAAATTTAGGTTCATTACAAAATCTAGTTCTTTCAGATAATAACTTAAAAGTTCTTCCAGAGAAAATTGGATATTTAAAATCTTTAACGGATCTAAATTTGGAAAAAAATGATTTAGAGTGTCTCCCTGATACAATAGGGACGCTAAGTTCATTAAGAAGTCTAAATCTTGATCATACTAAATTAAAGACTCTTCCAGAGTCAATTGGCAAATTAACAATGCTGAATTCACTAAGGATAAGTGATTCTCTTTTAGAAGAACTTCCCGAATCTATAGGAAATCTGAAAAATTTGAAAAATTTAAGCGTAACTTCAAATTCTTTGAAAAAATTACCTGATTCAATCGGAAAACTTCACACTCTAGAAAGCCTTTTTATATTTAGAAATGAATTAGAAGAACTTCCTGAAACTATAGGCGATATATATTCACTAGAAACTATTCTTATGAGTAATAATCCATTGAATAAATTACCTGTATCTCTACTGAAGCTAAAAAGCTTAAAAAGCATTTGGATTTCTCAGAATCAAATGTCGACTTTTTTAAAAGAACCTACAACGTCCAAAATCATAAATGAGCTTAAAAAGAATGGAGTTTACCTAAGAGTGGATTAAAGAAGATAAAAAAGGAATATTTGAGTCTATATGAAAATATTAAAAATTATTGATGGATTTATTACAAACTCAAGTACCAATACTACAACGTTATTGTTAGCTATTGAAAAGAATGAAGATCTTTTAAAGTTATTGGAGAGTATTGGATTACCTGCTGATTACCCTTTAGATTTTTTCGATTTTACAACACATCAATCCGAAGTTGAGGAATTTCTTTTAAAGCATGGGGTAAATATAGCTTATATCCGTAAGAACTATAATTTAGCATATAATATAATCGAAAATCACGGTCCTGAAAACGAAGCCGGGGGAGATGAACTCCATCGGTTTTACCTTGTCGAAAAGATGGTTAAAGAACTAGAAGCAAAATTGGATCCAGAGCTGAAAGTACTTTGCTGGGGAGATTGTCTTCATGATGGATTTCCTATTAAGACTCAACCTATTTACTCCAAGCAAGAATTTCAATCTGTTTTTAAAACCGATCAAGTTATGCTAATCAAATCCTTACTCAAAAATAACGTTGTTGACACGATTCCATTTACTAAAGAAGAACTTATAGAAATAACCCAGAACCTTAAGATTCCTATAGAAAATCTGCTAGAACTTGATGAATATCATGATTGCTACCGCTATGAGCCAGAACTTTATAAAGTGTTTGGAAAAGAATATCTGAAAACGTTACTAAAGATAGTAAAAATTAATCCTAATCGGGATCCCCACGCAGAACATTACCTTTATGGGATCAATGAATATAAGATTAGGCTTATCAATCGAAATATTAATGATTCACTTCATATGGTTGAATTTTTTGGTCCAGAAGGTTTTAAAGATGAGCTAGCATATATCTATAGCCTTTTTGGAATAGATGAAGTCATTAAATTCTTCAAAAATAAATCTTGTTTTGAAATGATTTCCAAAATTGACGAAACTAATTATATGGACAGCTATAAACTAAAATTAATTGCTGAGGTTGTAACAAGAAAGAAAGATGATACGGACAAGACAATCCAGGATATAAAAAATACTCTGCACTCAATTATTATAGATAAACTCGCCTCCTCCATGAAGATCGTTCTTAATTCTTTCGATACTAGGAAGCTCCAAGCACTATTACATATCCTTGAACCGTATGATGAGCATAATCAGCTTTCCATGATCTTACCCATAGTAACTTCGCTCCCACCAGAATCTATTGCCAATTTATCATCTACGAGCTGGCCTGAAAGGGCGCTAAGGAAAATACTCGAAAAGACATTAAAAATGAAGTAATGATCACATGAATAATGATCAAAAGAAAAAGGTAGAATTACCAAGAGAAGAAGAAGATTTTATAGAAGAAATTCAATCCATTTTACCTAAAGATGATTCGAAATATAGTTTCTTTTATGATGTAGAAGACAACAATATAAGTAGGATTTATTTACATTCAAGAACTATGAAGCATCTTCCAGATTCGTTAGGAAATCTTAGCTCATTAAAAATTCTTGAATTAGGGAGTAACAGACTTCAAATTGTTCCAGAAACTATTTCTAATCTTACTTCTCTTACTTATCTTGTATTGAATTGGAATGGTTTAAAAGAATTACCTTCTTGGATTGGTAAGCTTAAATCGTTAACTCGATTTCATTTATCGCATAACAAATTAGAGCTTCTTCCAGATTCGCTAGGTGATTTAAAGAACCTTGAGATTCTCCATTTAAATAATAATAATTTAAAGAAACTTCCCGAATCTATTGGAAATCTCTCATCCCTTAAAGAACTTAGATTAGAGTATAACTTATTAACAACGCTTCCAAATTCTATAGGAAATTTATGTAGAATTGAAACATTATATCTCAACAATAATATCCTAGCCAATTTACCAACTTCAATAGGGAATATGAAGAATCTAAAGGAAATTTATCTTAAATATAATAATATTGACCAATTACCAGAGTCAATCACGAATCTTTCGAATCTAACTAATTTGAGATTAAATAATAACCATTTAAAGAAACTTCCTGAAACAATGACTAGACTAAATTCCCTACGTAATTTAGATCTTAGCTTTAATTATATTGAGAATTTGCCAAAATCCTTATGTGATATGGCTTCTCTTCGGGAACTAAAGTTATTTGAAAATAATATAAAAGAGCTACCCCAAAACTTAGCAAATTTTAAAAAATTACGAGTATTAGACTTAAGATTAAATTCTTTAGTTAATCTCCCAGAATCTATAGGATATATTAAACCTCTAAAATCTTTACAATTAAGCTGTAATTCTCTAATAAATCTGCCAAAATCTGTAATAAATTTGAAATATATGAAAGATTTAAATGTCTCGGGAAACCGCATCACACATCTCGATCCTGAAGTAATTGAATTTTTTGAAAAAATCGAGAAGAAAAAAAATCTCCCTGAAATTTTAAATTTAAAGGATAATCCTATAACCAAAAAACAACTTAAATTGGAAAAAGAATCTGTATTACAAAAAATTGATTACTATATAGAATTAACTATACCTCAATCTTGGAAAGTCAAGCTTCGAAGGATTTTAGACATTTATGGTTTGAGTAATCATCAAGATAAGATCTTTGATGCTATTAGATATAGATTTCCGATGATCAAACATTATGTAAAGGATGACAATAGTATTGATGTCGGACTCTCTAAATTAGGGGGAAATCCGGATGTTCCCGAAAATTTTGAGTGGCCTTATTGGAATAAAAGACCTCTAAGTTTTTTGATGCAATTTAATCTAAAAGATTTAAGAAATTTTAAGGAAAATCCCTTTCCTACTCAAAGTGGACTATTATACTTTTTCTATGATCCCTTACAGGATGATTGGGGAGCAGAATTTGCTAAAAATGAGGGAGCATGGCGGGTTCTATATTATAATGATGACAAATCTGAACTTGTTCGAATTAAAAATCCCTCAGAAAAAAGAGAGTATACATATCCTACTTGTTTAGTGACATTTTATAAAGATATTCACTTACCATGCTTTTTACTTTCAGGAAAAGAGATAGAACCATACACTCCAGATTTTTTTAATGATAGCCCTCTTGAATTCGATTTCAGATTAGACCGTTATGGCAGGTTCCGTAGTGATTTTTTTGAACATGATAACCATGCTCTTTTTGGATATCCTGACGAGATTCAAGAACTGGGAAAAATGAATGGATGGTGCCAATTATTACAGCTGTGTGAAGATGAAATGCTAATATGGGTTTGGGGACATGGACCTCATGGAAGAATACATTTTATGATTAGAGAAGATGATTTGAGAAGTAATAATTATGATAATGTTCATTTGATAATGGACTGTTATTAATTTAATCAGAAAAATTCAACACTCAAGGATTTAAAATAATTTTTATTTTTAAATATCCTTTAGAAGTATAAGACAAAAATTAAAGAATTTAAGTTTAAATTGCCTGAGAAAGAATAAGTCATGAAATTTCAAGAGATATGGAAGATACCATCAAAGAAATGGGGCTCTAAACCCAAGAGATCATATGAAGTTAAATTACTTTTAGATGGATCTTATACATGTGAATGTCAAGTATGGAAGCAGAAAAAAGTTTGTAGACATGTTAGAGTGGCTAGACAATGGAGCGGACCAGATTATATTCTGCCTGAAGAAGAATTTAATAAACCAATGAATGAAGAAAGGTATAGCATAAATTCACAAATTATACCATTTAGAGAGTTTATTGATGAGGAATTTATGGGTCATGATTTCGTTATTAAAATGGTTAAATTATCTGAAAAAATTGGAGATTTTTCAGTTAGATTGGAAATTGCAAGGATTCAGCATATTGTAGAGTACACTAAGGATTTAAAGCAATTTAATCAATTTGTTGGGAAGATCGCTCCACAAGGATTTAAGAATACCACATTATATAAATCTCTTTATGGACAAGCCGGGTGGAAATATTACGATTATACCTGGATACAGCACATTCACATTGATAATTTGGGAGAGGACAATCATGACTTTTGTCTCTTCATATTTTTAGATCCATTAGATTATAGGAAAATATCGATGAAAATAATGTATGTTTTTGATACTAAAATTCCGAAAGAATTAGAACTTAAACACAACTCTCTCTGTAAAGAAATACAAGAATGGGTTGATAGTAATCATAAAATTCATTTAAGTAATCCTGAGATTGAAAGAGAATTAATTGAAGCTTTAAAACCACAGAAAGAAAGAAAAGATCCTGTTAAAGAACAATTATCTCTATATATCAGAGAGTTAGTAGAGAAAAACCCTAGAGAACTAATCTTATCAAATCGCAGAATAAAGGAGTTGCCATCATCAATTTGTAAATATGATTCACTTGAAGTCCTTTTTCTTGATAATAATAACTTAGAATCTTTACCAAGCTGTATTGGGAACCTTACTTCATTAGTCAAATTAAAAGTTTCGAATAATTCCTTAATAAGATTACCAGAGTCAATGGGTGCCTTAAAATCGCTCAAATTTTTATATTTAAACCATAATCCTATAAGTGAATTACCCTTATCTTTGAAAGATTTATCGTCTTTAAAAATATTAAATATTTCAAATACAAATATAAAAGAGATTCCTCAGGATATTAAAAAAATTGAAACACTAAAGATTATAAAATAGAAACTTGACAATGAATGATAGAATCCATTGTCTATTTTTTATCCCTCTTTTTGCATGTTATCTATTTTTAGACACTTTCTTTTTGTTTTAGCTTTAAATATTCAAATTTCAAAATTATTTTGAAATCAGTTTTACCAAATTGCATCTTTTTCATTTAAATATAACCGGTATAATTATGGTTAAAATATTTATAAATAAGAAAAATCAAAGAGAAAAAATGTTTGTAAGTGAAAGTATTGATATTAGGCAAAGTGAAATTATAATTTTTTTTTAAATACTCTCAGTAGTAATTGATAGAAATTTAAAAATAACAAATTGTAGAAAGAAGATGTTTGAAGAATTACCGTTTATATTAGGTTTTATGGTGTTTTCAATAGTGGTTTCCTATCTAATTTTGCATTATATCCCTGAGCCATACATAAAAATTTTTATTGGTATAATGATCGTGGGAGTTGTGATTCACGAGTTATTTCACTATCTGATGTGTCTTATTACTAACACTCCTGTTGATAAAGTGAATCTTTTGGATAAGATAAGAAGGGAACATGGTTCAGGATATACAAAATATGAAGTAGGCGGTAGTGTATTAGTCAAGAGTGAAGAAGACGTAAGTTTTTTACAAGCTGTTTTAGTGAGTTTTGCCCCATTAGTTTTTTCCTTTTGGATATTCTTTTTGTTATTGAACCAAGTAATTCATCCGACAAATGAAATCCTATTTTTTATCTCCCTTTTTATTGTCTTATCAATTATATTTTCTGCAGCTCCATCGTCAGCAGATTTACTTTGCGTCCCGAGAGCATTTAGAGTAAATCCCAAATATTCAACTTATCAGATATTTCTTTTATGTCTGTCAATTTTAATGGTTTGGTGGATAGCCCCATTTTTTGGATCAGCTACACCTCATGAGGCAATTATTTACCTTTTGATTGGAGCCTTTTATTATCTGTGGAAATATGGATTTAAATTAATCAATTTTATAATCCAATCTGCCATTCCAAATAAAAATTTTAAAAAGTATTCAAGAGGTGAGTAAAAGATCGAAGAAGAGTTTTATCATGCTATCATAAGCATTACTCAAGTTCCTAATACAAAAAATGTTACTAAAGATGTACCTTCATGGTTATGTGATCCTTTTGCAGATAAACGTGTGTATGGTGCAAAATTTAATCTCGAAGATGATTATTTCTCTTGGAAATTCTTTTTGAAGGAGTATTCGGAAATGAGAGCAATTCAAAATGGGCATTTATTTTTAGATTACTTACGAGAGATTTATCCTGGATTATCTGGAGAAGTAAAAGTAAAGCCAATAGAATATAGCGATTTAACAATTGAGAAACCTATATTCGAGTTACTTCTCCCAGAACCATTTTTTAATAAAAAAATTACTCTTTTCAGGAAGATAATTAATTTGTTTATTTTTAACAAGAATCATAGAATTAAGATCTATATTCTATGGCAGAAAGATGATTCAATAATAGCAGAATTTGAGGATACAGAATTAGAGAAATATTATAAATCAGGTAATGCGTATAAAATTAAAATTTATATTGCTACAGACCCCAAATTCGAAAATGATACTGATTTATCAGAATTCATGGGACATTTGCATTATTTAACAACAGATATTCAAAATATAAAAGGTCAAAAAGCAACACTTCAACAAGTATCTGGGGAAATATGGAGTGAAATACTGGAGGGAACAGCTATCTGGCAGAATCGTGAGGGAAAAAATACAGGTAGTTTCTTAAGAAGAATAATTGATGAAATTCCCGAGTGGCAAATACCCGGATTTGTAAGCCCTAAAGTTATAGATTTTGACATTCCTGAGTATTTTCTATTGGATAAAGCATTAAATGTACGGAATGAAAATATAAGTTTCCTAAATAAGCCAAATCAGGAGGATTTATGCCTTGGTAATTATATTTCTAGAGGGGTAATAACAAATAAAAATGTGTTTCTTTCACCGGATGATCTTATTTACCATATGTCAATTAATGGGCTAACAGGATCTGGAAAAACGACATTTTTAAATCATGTAGAGCATGAAATCTCAATAAAAATACCTGGTTGTGGAGTTTTAATTATAGGGTTACGAAAAAATGATGAATATGTACCATATAATTTAGATATCATTTTAAAATATGGTGATTCAAAACTTAGAATTCCTTACTATTTTAAAGGAGAGAATATTGAAGTAACCTTTGAACAGTTAGCCGCTTTAATTGTTTCTTCTTTAGGATTAAAACAACCAGTCGATATTGTGATGTATAATGTATTGATTAAATATTTTAGTGAAAACAAAGATGTCCCAGATTCTTTAGAGCACCTTTTTGGTAAGATTTTAGTTTGGTTTAAAAAACATCCTTATCACAAGAAATATCAACAAAACATTATAAATGCCATTACAAATCGGGCTTTAAAATATACTGCATCTCTAACTTTAGATGCAATAACGAGATTACCTTCTATTAAACCATCCTGGTTTATAGAATGGATAGACGGAAAAAATGTTTATATAGACTTATCCGATACGATATGTAATGACTTTATTAAAAAATTATTGGTAAATTTGATTTTTCAGATGATTAGAATCTTTTTCCCCCAAAGTAGAACGAATAAATTGAAGAATGTAATTATATTGGATGAAATTGGAGAGATCGCAAAAAAACCAGCTACTACATCCTCTCATGATGATGAGTTTATTTCTCAATTTTTTTTTGAGAAAGTATTATCTGAATTTTTAGAGGCTTTTAGAAGCCGAGGGATATCGATTATAAGCACTGCCCAAAAGCCATCTGAATTATTTGAATCAATTTATTCTCTTCCTAATATTTTAATTTTGTTCACAATTGCCCATTCCTGCAGCAAATTGTTCACAAATGATATTGAGGAACAGGATTCTTTAGCTAATTTAGGAAGAAGAAAAGCGATTATTATTGATGGAGTAAATGGGCGAAAATTTGCATTTTATACTAAGGATTTCAATTACGACTATCTCCCAAATCATACAACAGATAGTGATGAGAGAATTTGCTCATCATGCGAAAATTATATAAAACCTTATGATAATTTTTGTAGTTCTTGTGGGGATTCTTTAAATTTAAGTCGCATAAAAAGTGGCAGAAAGTTTGATAAAGAACCTACAGAAATCGTTAAAGAAGAAAAATAAATCAGGAAGTAAATACGGAGGAGAATTTATATTAGTGAATCTGGTGATGAATATGATGAAAATGAACCAGAAAATGAACCCGATGAAGAATTTGATCCTAATGAGGACTATGACTGGGAAAATGATTTCGATCCTAATGAGGACTATGACTGGGAAAATGATTTCGATCCTAATGAAGATTATGATTGGGATAAAGAAAATGAAACTGATAATGAAACTGGTTCAGATGAAGAATCAGATTCAGAAAGCCAACCACTTGATTATAATAACGAACCTCATCATGTGCCAAATATTAATAGTGATGGTTCAGAAACAATTTTATTCCCAGTTGAACAAGAACCTGATGGTGAACCAATAGAAGAACCAGAAGAACAACCAGACCCAGAAGTAGTACCTGAATGGGCAGATCCAAAAGAGCTAGCCGGAGAAGAAATTCCAGAGATGCCTGTTCCAGACGATATGTTTGAACCTGTAGAGCCGGAAAGTGAACCTATAGAAGAACCAGAAGAACAACCAGAAGAACAACCAGACCCAGAAGTAGTCCCAGAATGGGCAGATCCAAAAGAGCTAGCCGGAGAAGAAATTCCAGAGATGCCTGTTCCAGACGATATGTTTGAACCTGTAGAGCCGGAAAGTGAACCTATAGAAGAACCAGAAGAACAACCAGA
>JAEOTW010000323.1 GCA_016839655.1 Promethearchaeota archaeon
TAATTCCTCGTGTTAAAGCTAATCCAGTTGTAGTTAATCATCATTATCATCCATTACCTATGTTATTGTATTTAATTTTCCTATTTATTGCTACATTCTCTATAGAGCTTTTAGTAATTAAAGTCTTTTTAGGAGCCAATAAACCACTTTTAGATTCTAGATATTTTTACAAATCTGTGTTTGCTGTGAATATTTTTACATTTTCTTTGACACAAATCGTTGCATTTGTTGTTTATCAATATTTTTTTATTAATATTGAATTTTATTCTGCTTTATTTATCTCTATTTTAATTGAGGTGTTTCCAATTACATTAGAAGGGCTATTGTTTTTAAAAATTTTTAATGCTTTAAATGAAACTGGTTATTTTGAACATCGAATAAGAAATAATACTATACTAAAATTTACTATTACTGCAAATTTAGTGTCCTTTGCGTTTGGTATTCTTACGTATAGTATAATTCCAGTATAATACAATCTAAGGTTTTATCATGAAAGTCGTACTAAATAAAAAACTGTTAGATTCGCTAATAATAACAGGTGTTATTATTAACTTCATAATTTTTGCCACATTTAGTAGTATACTTTTTAGAACAAATATTATAATAGGACCCTCTGGTAGCGGTCTTAGAATAGCAAGAACATCCAATCCTTATACTATGGATCCAGTGGATGCATGGGATAGTGTTTCAAATGACATGCTCCATCAGGTGGTAGAAACTCTGATTGCTTATGATTTAACAGATCCTGATCTTCCACTTGTTGGGAAGCTTGCTGAATCATGGTATTGGCCTAACAACATAACTATCGTGTTCAAACTTCGAGAGAATGTATTTTTTCATGATGGTTCCAAATTTACTGCTGATTGTGTTCTCCATACTATAACAAGGATTAACTTTTTTGGTAATTGGTCTGGGACATTAGATCCTGCTACTCATACGATGGCTTTTCCACATTCGCTTTATAAGTTTAGTGATGGAACTCCTATTTTTAATGATTCTTTAAGCTTTGCTACTGATGATTATAATGTTACCCTTGTGTTGAATCACCCTTATAGTCCTGCTGAAGGATTATTAACGTATACTGCTAGTTCAATTGTCCACCCAGATTCTACTCCTGCAGACGAAATGCTGAAACTTGATGAAGATCTCGTTATTGGAACTGGACCTTTTAAATTGGTGAGGTATATATCTGACTCTGAGGTCTTTTTTTCTCGATGGGAAAGGTATTGGAGAACTGGTCCCTATTGGGATAATATTAAATATACGTATTATCCAGACGCTATTACAGCAAATAATGCTATGCTAGCATTAGATATTGACTGGTTAGGGCAGGGAATCGCTTCCCTCAAGCTAGATTTCGAAGCAGATCCAGATATTACAGTAACTGGAAATGGAACCTCGGATTATATTGCAAGTTCACTTTATTGGTATATTGGGTTTAATTCTGAAATTATAAATCAAACGTGGAGAAAAGCGATGTGCCATGCTTTTAATTACACTAATCTCATTGAAGATATTAAACAAGATACAGCTATTAAAGCTAACTCATTAGTTCCGCCAGAGTTCCCTGCACATAATAAATCAGTTACTGGAGGAACACATAATATCCCTTACGCTAGGCAAATAATGCAAAGTATGGGTTATGGCTATAAAAATAGCTCGCCTTGGGACGTAGGTTCTCAGGTTGGGGATATTTTCACACCTGGTACTAATGAATCTCTATGGCAATCAGCCGAGTTTACCCCAGATATTGGAAACTTTACACTTAATGGTTTTAATTTCCATTATAGTGGAGCTAGCAACTTTATATTAGATCTTATTGATCAGTTTAGTGATAATATGCATATGATTGGGATTAAAGCTGCTCACCCAGAACTACGTTTTCAATGGGATGATCCCAGCCCTCCAAAGGAACTTCATATTTATTATAGAGGGTGGGGTCCTGAATATTTTGAAACCTTTACTATGATTAATCCTCTTGTTAATCCGGCATCTTCAACAAACTTTGGAAAAATTAATAATTCTGAAATTAATTCTCTCCTTACTATTACTTTAGCTGAAGCTAATACTATTCAAAGATATGACCATTATAAGAAGCTTCAGTACTTAATTCATGATAAATATTATTACCATATGCCTCTATTTTATGATAAACTCTATTTTGTGCATGCTGAAAACCTAAAGGGATTTCCATATAATCCCATGAGTAATTTATATTGGTATCCCACCTATCGAGAAACGTAATTGAAAGGATAATATAAAAAAGTGAGAGGTTTAAATGCGAGAAATAACAAATCAAAAAAAAATAAACTTTGCAATTGTAATTACTGTTCTGGCTAATATAATCATAGTGGGAGCCTTTGGTTCTATACTGCTAAGATCTATTACAGTAGAGGTATATATTGATCGGTGGGGTGGACATCTTAAAGTAGCAAGAACATCCAATCCTAAAACTATGGATCCAGTGGATGCATGGGATAGTGTTTCAAATGATATGCTTGATCAGGTGGTTGAAACCCTCATTGCGTACGATTTAAGTGACCCAGACCTACGACTTGTAGGACGCCTTGCGGAATCATGGTACTGGCCCGATAATACAACTATCGAATTTAAACTACGCGAAAATGTGTTTTTTCATGATGGTTCAAAATTTAACGCTGATTGCGTTCTCCATACAATAACGAGAATTAACTTTTTTGGTAATTGGTCTGGAACCTTAGACCCTGCTACTCATACTATGGCTTTTCCACACTCCCTTTATAAATTTTCAGATGGAACACCAATTTTTAATGATACTCTAAGTTTCGCTACAGATGATTATAATGTTACTCTTGTGTTAAATCGCCCTTATGGGCCTGTTGAAGGATTATTAACATATACCGCTAGTTCAATTGTCCATCCCGAATCAACACCTGCAAATCAAATGTTAGAAATTGGAAGAGATCTTATTATCGGAACTGGACCATTTAAATTGGTAAGGTATATTCCTAACTCAGAGATAAGATTTGATCGATGGGAGAGATATTGGAGGACTGGGGTCTATTGGGGGGAGGATATTATTTATGTTTATTATCGGGAAGATGTCACCGCGAACAATGCGATGTTAGCAGGAGATATAGATTGGTTAGGACAGGGAATCGCAGCTCTCAAACCAGATTTCGAAGCTGATCCGGATATTACGATAACTGGAGATGGTATTAATGATTATATAAATGGACCAGTATATTGGTATATTGGATTCAACACTGAAAATATAAATCAGACTTGGAGGAAAGCTATTTGTCATGCGTTTAATTATTCATATCTTATCCATGAAATTAAGGAAGACACTATTGTAAACGCTAATTCTTTAGTTCCACCTGGCTTTCCTGCTCATAATTCATCTGTTATAGGCGGCACATATAATATACCATATGCACGACAAATTATGCAGAGTATGGGATATGGCTATACAGATGGGGTTCCATGGGATATAGGGACTCAAGTTGGTGTTGATTTTTATCCCGGTACAAATGAAAGTCTTTGGAAATGGGCATCTTTTATACCAGCGGACGGAAACTTTTCATCAAATACTTGGGATTTTGGATATAAACAATATGGTCACTTTATTCAACTTCTTATTCAACGATTCACAGAAGATATGGATTTAATTGGGATTAGTATTACTCCAGAATGTTTAGTTTGGGATCCATTTAACCATAAGTTCAATACACGACACATCTGGTTTACAGGTTGGGGACCAGACTATTTTGAGACTTTTGTTATGATCGAACCATTGATAAATCCCGAATCAACAAGTAATTTTGGTAAAATTAACAACACTGAACTTAACGTACTCCTTGCTCAAGCTACAATTGAAATTTACACTCCACAAAGGTATCAATACTATAAAAAGCTTCAATACTTAATTCATGATAAATACTATTACCATATGCCCTTATTTTATGATAAAATCTATTTTGTGCATGCTGAAAACCTAAAGGGATTTCCATATAATCCTATGAGAATGTTATATTTATATCCAACATATCGTGGTTAATATTAATTTTCAGACTATTGATATTTTTCCAACAAAACTTTATATTAAGCTATTTTTTTTAATTTTATGTTAATTGAGAGACTATTGAGTTAATTTAGATTAAAAAATTATAAGTAAAAATAGAGAATATTTGATAGAAAATAAGAAGTCAGTTTTTACAATAATGATCATTATATATGTTAATAATGAATTAATCTGACTCAATTTTTATTAGATATACAGGAGGAGTGATAAAACTGGTTAAAATAATAGTTAATTGTAAATCTTGTGGGAAAGAGATACGATTGGATTTTAATGACTCAAGGGCTCTATGCAGGAAGTGTCGAAAGAACTACACTATAAATGATAAAAAGACTTCAAAAAATTTTGATTTTTAATTGAAATCAATTTTGAAGCTTCTTAAAGAAAAAAAAAATGAAATTATTTTGCGTTTTCATCCATTTGTATTATTCCTAGTACATTCCCTTCAGTATCTTCAAACTCAGCATAATATCCTACAGTAGGAATTGAACTTTTTGGAGTTCTTATCTTTCCACCACTTTTCTCAATTTTTTTGACCATATCATCTACAGAGACAACTTCAACATAATTCAGAATTTTGTCCTCTTTATTTTCCCGTTTCTGTAGGCCTCCATTGATTCCCTCTTCTTCATCATCACCAGCAGTAATATTCCAGTAATCAAGAGGACCTTCCCATTTTTCAATTTTCCAATCAAAAACACTTTCATAAAACTTCTTTGCTCTTAATGGATCATCAGCATTTATTTCAAAATGAGTAATTTTAGGCATAATTTAACCACATTTAGCATTTCTTAGTCTAAATCATTCGCAAAAAATATAAATTTTTAGCTTAAGATTTGTAGGAATCAAAATATATTTAATACAAAAGAGTCTCAATTTTTATGGAAAAAAGATAGTAATCTCAAATAGGAACATCTGAATTTTATTTAAAATCTTAAAGGTTTAGTTTAGATCTCCAAAATCTTATCTTACTTCTTAACTCATCTTTTTCGGTGTTAGTTAGTAAGTTCCTATTGCCTTTAAGCGGATTAATTCCCATTCTTATTTGTCTTAGAATAGCACTAAATCCTTTTTGTTCTAGAAGATCATCCTGTAATTTTTCTAAAAGGAGAGCGATCTGTTCTCCTGTTAATGTGTCGATTTTACCTACAATATTATCAAATTGGTGTGAAAGGTTTGCATCAACTGACAAATCCATTCCAGGTTGAATAACTGGAGTTGGCTTTATTGGTTCAGGCGCTGGTGGAGTTCGTATTGGTTCAGGCTTAGGAGGTAATGGTTGGGAAACTTTTGGTGTGGGTGGGGTGATTGGTGGTTGATATTTTGGTTGTGGCACAGCTGGTCCAGGTGTTCGTTTTAAAGCTTGGGTAATTTCTACTTGGTCAAATTTTTTACTTTGAATCCAAACATCTTCTAAGACAGCAGCAAACAATTTTACATGTTCTTCTAAGACTGAACCCATTCCTGCTATTTGCAATTCACCTGTTTCTGATCTTGATAATACACATACTACGACTTCTTCGAAATCCTTATTTATAGACCATAGATTTTCTCTCGGATAATGTCTTATTGTTAAATTTGTATTACCTTCTACTTCTTTCAATCTCATTTGATCTTCTGGGTTATTTAGATCAAAATTTGCCGAAATTCTAATATTTATATGTTTCTTCAATCTAGTTAATGCCACTAAATCAATATCGCCCAATTTAGGTGCTACGATATGAACTCGCATTTTCACGCGGGATAATGATTCGTTTATTTGTGCTTTGATACCTTCTATACTTCTTACGAACCAAACATCTTTGAAACTTAATAGAGATGCTTCTTTTGAACGCTCCCAGAATTCTTGCATTGTCAGCTCTGCACTTTCTAATTGATTTATAATGTTATTAACAATGTCATCTTGTATTGTTTCAAAAATTTCAGTGCGAAATAGCTCTTTAAGTTCTGCTATCCCAGAAAGAATGTCATCATAGACTCCAGAAACTCTTTTTTCTAAATCTTCTAATGTAGTAACCATTCCACCTTGGATATCAGTAAATATCGTCCCTAAGTCAGTACTTATTTCACCTGCAGTATCAGTAATGCTACCTAATTGCGATATAACTTGGTCTAACATGTTTTGGGTCGTTTGTACGAATTTATTTTTAAAGGTTTTGGTTATCTCCGCAAATTGTTCTGAGATTACCTTAGAAACGATTTTTTCTGCCATACTACTTAATGCTCCAATTCTAAATTGTTTTTCGAATCTAGTTGCAATCTCAGATTTTACTGAATCCAATCGGGACTCCATTGCTTCAAAATCTCTAGTTATATCCGCAGGAACAATTTCTTTTAAATTAAGTATGAATCTTCTTACATCTTGAAACCTACTTACTTGTTCCATTTCTTTCTCAAAGCGACTGAATTGTTCTTTTATTTGAGCTGGTAATTTTGTTTTCATTATTTGTAGATAAGTCTTGTAATCATCTAGTTTCTTAAGTTTTGCTGATTGTTCTCCTAATGAATCAAATTTTTCTTGTATATTTTGAGGTGCAATGTTTTGAAAAACTTTTATTTTCTCTTTAAACTGATGAATTTGACCTACAAGTGCAGCGTAGGGAGGTAAAGCTTCATAGATTGGCATTTTACCAGGAATCTGCTTAAGAAGACCCTTTTCGAATAAATTATTGGCTATCTCAGTAGCCCTTTCTTCAGTTATATTATTAAGTAGAGCTATTTCCCCTACCATTACAGGACCTCTTCCTGTAATTTTATAATATGTGTCAACCTCATCGTGAGCTAAACCAATGAGTTCTAAAACATGCTTTGTTGATGAGTCCTCTTCTCCTGACACGGTAATTATCAACTCTTTATTATTTTTTATAGGCGGCTTCAAGAAATTCCAGATGTTTTATTGCGACATTTTTGTCTAGTTTTTTCTCCATTCTATCTTTACGAATCTTTTCTATTATATATTCAGGATAAAAAGTATGAACAACAATATCCGTCAATAAAAATACCCATAATGTTTCCTTACTATCTCTTATAACTTTAAGAATTTGATTCTCTTCCATACCTTTTAAATAAGTTCCAATTTGGTCTAAACTTTCTCCAGGACCTTTTGGAATTTTGTTTATGGGATAAGGTCTTTCTCTAAATAAAGTAATGTAATCATAATTGTCTGGATTCATTAATGTTCCAGCAATTTTTAAGTTATCCTCAAAATTAGGTTTGTAGTTTGAGAAAAATTTTGTAACCTCTTCAAGGTATTTTGAGGCAACTTCAGGTGTTGGTAAATTTTTCTTAGCATCTTCAACTAACTTAGATACTGGTGATCTAAAAATTGTAAAATCAGTGAGAAGAAATAAGGTTATATCAGTATCACCTTCCACCCAATCTTGCATTACCAATCCTGTCTTAATAAAAGGATCCAAGACATATTCTATATTTGGGATTATTTTCTGTAATTTTTCTTCAATAATACCTTGTAATTCCCTTCTAGATAATGATCTTTCCTGTAAAGCCTCTAATATTGTTCTTGCTTTTTCGCTTGTATAGATTTGTGCTAATCTTTGTTCTTTTGACAAATTTTTTAATCTATCTAAGAGAATTAATGTATTTCTCAAATATAGCTTTATTGTTTTTACAATCTCATAACTTTGGGCTATATTAATACTCATTTGTCTTAAATATTTCACTAAATCTTGATTTATTTCCTGTAATACTGCTTCACCAAACATTTCAGGATCTTCTCCTAACTCTAACATTAGGTTTATCATTACTGGCATATCAGATTCCAAACCAGTAAAAAAACTTGATACATTAGAGCGAGCTTTTTCTAATCTTACTAAAACATTTCCAGCTGCACCCGCACCTGTTATATGGGCATAAAAAATTCGCATCATATCATCTAAATCAATTGCGAGGTCTTCCGGATAACTAAGCTTTACAATTAAACCTTGGTCTTCAGTCCATTCGGTTATAATAAAACCATGTGGCATTTATTTTTCTTCCTCTTTTTTTGTAATTAAGTTTTCATTATACTGATTTTTTAATAATTCTGAATTTAAAATAGTTTTTTGATCCTCAAAATGATTTTTAATAAGTTCCTCCCTTTGCCCTACTAAAATAGGTTTCATTCTTTTTGATTTTCTTACTTTTTTCTTTAATTTTCTTATTTTTCTTACAGTAGGAGGATATTTGAAATGAACTTGATACAGACCTATAACTACTACTACACCAATAATAGCTCCTGTTAATGTATAAACTAACCAACTCAAATCTGGTCCGGGACTTACTGGTTCATCTGGTTCTACAATTATATAAGAAATTTCAAGCGATACGTCATCAATTGAAACCGTCATATTTTGATCTAAGATAAAATCATCTGCAAGATACACTTGAAGTGAAATATTAACATCATCAGTAATTAAATTTGCCACATCAAAGCCACCAACTTTGGCATCTTGAAAGGATGTAGTGGCAGTACTTAATTTAATAGTTTCTGTGTGTTTATTATCATTAATTAGGATTCTTATTTCTGAGTTAGGAGATAATGATGAATTCCATAAACTATCAATTTTATACTTGAAATTAAGAGTCGCATTTTGCACTAAAACAGGATATGTACTAATATTACTTATCTTCTCACAATCCTGATTCCATGAGATTTTAGTAAATCTATCAATTTTTTTCTGGTAATCAAATGTGAGATTACAGGATTTATATAGCAATGAATAATATGTGTCTCTATCTGATTGAGCATAATTATCCTCAACATCAATATCTATCCCTAGAAAGATAGTAAAGTTATAATTATCATAATCTAAGACTTTTTCTAAATAGTAAGTTAGTACATCTTTAGGCAAAGGCACTAAATATGTATCATATACATGATTTTCGATTCCATCACTAGGGGTGTCATTACTTGCAGGAAGATCTCCAATTCCTAAATCACGAGGTAAAAAACTAGCTGCTAAATATCTATCCTCCTGTTCCATATCAGATAATTGTACATAGAAAGTTACGTGATCATATTCTGCAGCTGATGGACTCGCTCCAGTCATATTATCATTGGGGGTTTCAACATTTGTATTTGCGGTTGCATTGAATAATACTGATAAATCTACCGTTGAAATTGAATAATCACTCATATTATGCGGCATTTCAATAATTCTTCTCCATAAGATACTAGGGCGATTACGTGTTTGATTACCCATGACACCGTATATATTTAGGGTGGAACTTTCCCAATATTCATGTTTTGCTTCACATCCATCTTGGTTGATTTCATAGACATCAGGATAAATTGAGTCACCCGGTTTTTTTGTAGGCGTCCAATCTGAAGCTTTTGGTGTACTAGAGATGTTTGAAAAAGTCCACTCTTCCCCAATTATTTTCCAATTTGCCTGTCCCCCATTGATACTTCCATCTACATCAGAATTATCACCTTCAGAATCCATATACCAAAATGATTGGGATGTAAAATCAGAATTTTTCACCCATTGTCCTTCTCCTGGTATTCCAGCAGCAAGATCTGGTGGATTTACTGTTTTATCATTTAGGGACATTGTTGTTATATTTATTGAAGTGTTACCAAAAATTAATGTGAAAACGTATATAAATAATAAAATGGAATAATTAATTTTCTTGTTATTCATCGTTATCACCATCTTTCTGTAATTTGATATTTTCATTTATATGGTCTTTTTTAGAAATTGATTCACTAGTTTTGTCTTTTTCTATTTCTTGTACTTGTTTCGATGGCATTGGTTCAAAATCAAGTATTTCTAATTTTTCCTGAACCTTATTTCTAATAATTCCACTTCTTTTGTTTACAATTATAGACTTTAATTTCTTAGATTTTTTTACTTTTTTCTTTAGTTTTCTTATTTTTCTTACCATCGGTGGATATTTGAAGTGACCTTGATATAATCCGAAAACAATAACGATACCACCAATAACAGCAATTAATAAGTAAACAAGCCAACCCAATTCAGGCCCTGGGCTTATTGGTTCATCTGGTTCTACAATGATGTAAGATATATCAAGCGATACGTCATCTATTGATACTGTTATATTTTGATCTAAGATAAAATCATCTGCGAGATACACTTGAAGTGAAATATTAACATCATCTGTTATTAAGTTTTTCACATCAAAGCCACCAATTTTTGCATCTTGAAAGGAAGTGGTGGCAGTACTTAATTCAACAGATTCTGTATGTTTATTATCATTAATTAGGATCCTTATTTCTGAATTAGGAGATAATGAAGAATTCCATATATTATCAATTTTGTATTTAAAATTAAGAGTTGCATTTTGTACTAAAACAGGATAGGTACTAATATTACTTATCTTCTCACAATCCTGATTCCATGAGATTGTGGTAAATCTATCAATTTTCTTTTGATAGTCGAATGTAAAATTGCAGGTTTTAAAAAGTAGATAATACCATGTATCTAATTCCAAACCTGAATAATTATCTTCATTATAAATATCTATACCAAGTGTTATTCTAAAATTTTGATTGTCATGACTTAATACACGGTTAAGATAAAAAATTAGCTCATCTTCGTCATTTATTTTCATTAAGGTATCGTTTATTTTGCTTGCAATTGCCCTACCCCCCCTCTCAGTTCTATTCTCGTATCCTCTTCCTAAATCAATAGTCTGATTATATAATACTTCATACATTTCTATTTTGTTTAAGTCTGAAAGATAGACTGAAAAACGAGCGTGATCATATTCAGCAGCATAACCATTTGTAGGTTCTCCTTCAATGGATTCGAAGGGTGTTTCAATATTTATATCTGCACTTGCATTAAATATCGCAGAAAGGTCTGCTGATGTAATATAATAATCTTCCATACTTAAAGGCATTGTAACAATTCTATTCCAATGAACAATTGGATTGTTTCGACTTTGATTCCTTGGATAACCATATATATTAAGTCCTCCTGAACCTTCCCAATATTCATGAGTAGCATTTAGACCATATGGAGTGAATTCATAAACATCCGGAAGGATAGATATTGCTGATTCTTTCCCTGGTGTCCAGGCTGTAGCGTTTGGTATACCAGTTATGTTTGAAAAGAAGTTATGCTCTCCAATGATTATGAAATTTCCTTGTTCTCCACTGATAATTCCATCAACATCAGTATCATCTCCCTCAGATTCTAAATACCAATATGTTTGGGAACTAAAATCAGTATTTTTCACCCATTGTCCTTCTCCAGGTATTTCACCCGCAGTACGAACTCCATTGACTTTACTAAAATTAATTATTATGTACAAATTAAATGGAAAATTTACAAAAATGATAGTTAAAATAAAAAAGCTGAGAAAAAGATGTTTTTTTTTTACTTCCATCATTGTACTTGTCAATTGATTAATATATATTTAATTTTAGATTAAAAATTCATTGGTAAATATACTTGAAAATGTAAAAGTTATTTGTCGAATTTAGAATAATAATATAAATATAGTGTATAAAAATCTTCTTTTAATTGTTGATAATAATCTCAAAACTCATTTATATAAAATTCAGAAATATTCTAGTGATATATTAAAAGGATATTTGTTTTTAAATACCCAATTTTAATGTTTATCTTTGTTCTTTATCATAGGATATTTAGGTATTTAAATAATATTTTTATAAAAATAAATGTTAAAAAGGACTTTTTACAAAACCTCCATCAACTTGTATCATTGTACCGGTAATGTAACTTGCCTTTTCAGATGCTAAAAATACTACTAAATTTGCTAATTCCTCTGGTTTTCCTAATCTCCCCAGTGGTATTGGATCTATCCATGTTTTCTCAACTTCTTCATAAGATTTACCTGTATCTTGAACTGTCGTATTTATTAATTCTTTCATACGATCGGTTAAAGTTGGGCCAGGGCATACAACATTAACTAGAATATTATGATTACCATACACATTAGCAAGTGTTTTTGCAAAACCTACTATTCCCAATCTAGTTGTATTAGACAAAACAAGGTTATTTAAAGGTTGTTTAGCTGAAACTGAAGTGATGGCAATTATTCTTCCAAAATTCTGTTTTTTCATAATAGGAATTATTAAATCTGTTATTCGTACAAAAGAAAGGAGATTTAAATCAATGGAATTCTTCCAATCATCTTTCGTAATTTTATCAATTGGTCCAGAAGGAGGCCCTCCAGCATTATGAACCAGAATATCAACCCTGCCAAATTCATTTATTGTTTTTTCTACAAGACTTTTAATTTGATCTTCATACCTTAAATCTGCAACAACAGAAAAAACTTTATTATTTGAATTCTTTGAACTTATTCTCTCTATATTGTTTTTTGCTATTTCCAAATTTTCTTCTGAACGACTGCATAATACAACATTAGCTCCTTCTTCATAAAAACCACTAGCACATGCTAATCCTAAACCTTTACTAGAAGCTAGTACCAACGCCACTTTACTTTCTAATCCTAAATTCATATTTAATAACCAATTTTTTATTTTGTTTTTGAAATGAAATCTGCGAATCTATTACATTTTTGGAAAAACTCATTACACCTAGAGCAATTTTCAGCATTTAAACATTTTACGGAATATGGACAAATAATTCCATTTTTGTCTAATTTTATCATAACTCTATGTAATCGATTTTCTATTTCATTTCTCATACTTTTTCATTAAAATTATTAGGTTTTTAATATCTTGCTTTTAAAATCTTGTGCTTTTATGTCATTATTCCTAAATTTCCTATGAAAGATTTTAAAAAGATAATTTTATAAATTCAAATAATTATA
>JAEOTW010000055.1 GCA_016839655.1 Promethearchaeota archaeon
CAATTCTAGGTATAGGAACTGGAGAGGGTGAGAATGTAATACCTTATGGAATTAAATGGGAAGACCCTGTTGGTAGATTAGAAGAATCTCTCAAAATTATTAAGTTATTATGGGAAAGCGATGATAAAGTCAACTTTGAGGGAAAACACTGGAAACTAAAAAATGCTATTCTTTCTCTAAGACCTTATAAAAAGAGAAATTATCCTCCCATTTGGATCGCCGCACATGGTCCTAAAATGCTTGATTTAACAGGAAGATTAGGCGATGGTTGGCTTCCTGCTTATTCTGATCCTGAATCATATAAATATCGACTTAACCAGATCAAAAAATCAGCTAAAAAAGCAAATAGAGATCCTGAGAAAATTGTTCCAGCACTTTTTAGTTACCTTTTAATTGATGAAGAACATAATGTTTGCGATGATATGCTTGATCACCCGGTAATAAAAAACCAATTCTTAACAATGCCTCCAGCCATGTATAAAAAGTATGATGCTATTCATCCTTTTGGAGAAGATTTTTATGGATTACTTAAATATATTCCCTCTGAATATGATAAAGATACAATATTAGAAGCCATAAACAAGATTCCTACAAAAATGTGTGATGATAATACTTTGCATGGAACTCCTGATGAGGTTATTAGCAGAATTGAAGAATATGCTAAGGTAGGGTTAAAACATATTGTTATTTATAATACAACATATTTAGCAGATATTACTAAAATTAAAAGTTCATTTGGCTTAATGAAAAAAGTATTACAATACTTTCACGATGAGAAATAGAAAGGATTGATAAATTTGTATATTGATTGTCATGCTCACATATTTTTTAGTCCAATTCCTAAAGATGCTTTAGATAAAGATATCGTGGGTGAAATACCAACACCTACTATAGACTTTATAAATAGAATGGTAAATAATGCAAATGAGAAGGGAGTAAGCCATATTGTTGGTGTAATTAGCAATCCAGAAGATTTTCCAAGATATAAAGAGCAATTAAAGCTTGAAAATATTATAAATATAATTGGTATCTCAAGGAATAAATCTCTTGAAGACCAAGGATATTCGCTCTCTCTTTTAAAAAAGGAAATTGAAATAAACGTCCCTCATGGAATTGGGGAAATTGGGTTGGATTATATATACGGTTTTGATAAATTAAATGAGCATGAAAAAAACAAAATAAAGAGTAAACAGCAGGAATTATTTGCAAAACAAATAAGAATCGCCAAAGAATTTGATATACCTATAGTAGTTCATGCGGGGTATGGTAATGATAAAGATATTGTAAAAATTTTAAATCAAGAAAAAGCTCATGACTTAGGAGGCCAAATCCATGGGTATATGTCTAATGAGAATTTAGTTTTTGAACTACTTGATCAAGGTTTTTACTTTTCTTTTGGCTATACCCATTCAAGAGAAGAGGAATTGAAAAGAATTATTAACATAACACCCCTAGAAAGAATACTAATTGAAACAGATTCTCCGTATCACCTTTTTGAATCCCCTAAAAGATTCATTCTTCCAGAAGATGTAGTATTAATAACTAAAAAGATTGCTAAATTAAAAGAAATTGAACCACAGGATCTTGCTAATCAGGTCATGAAAAATTGCAGAGTGCTTTTTAATTTCTATTGAAATTTGTTCTTAAAAATAAAAAAAAGTTAATTTTTCTTTAATTATATACCATTATTGCAAAAGAGTACGATTCTATCCGGTTTCCACCCGGAGATCCTAAAGTACCTGTTCCATAAGATTCTACTGATATAGTATATGTATCTGCATCTAAATTTAATAGATTTTCCATTGTTGTGAGAGAAAGCCTTGTATTTGTTATCTCAGGTATATCAGCAACTGTTCTCTCAGAAGATAATATTTGAATTCCATCGTAACTTAATATTATAGATAGGGTCTCAGGCGTTGCTGAATTTCTTAGTATTACTTCAGAATCAAATAAGATGTGTAAATTTTGACCCTGTCTTACAGTAACATCTATTGAAGTTACGTCTGTATAAGTACCTGTAGGATACCAAGGGACAGATCTCTCAGTATAATATATATCTTCTATTTTAGAGTAAGTTGGTATTAATGCATCCTTTACGATAATGTAGCCACTGAGACCTACGGCAATTAGGCCTATGAATAAAGTAACTATAACTAAACCTTTTCGATTTCCCAAATTTAATTCACCCTTTAAAGTATTTTTTTTTTTTTTTAGGTACAAAAAATTATTGGATAAAATAACCTTTTAAGTATATATTGACCAATATGTAAATTTTACTATTTTTTCATTAACTCCTTAGCATACTGAATCTGAAGTTTATTGAACTTTTCTACTAATAAGGTCGATCTCCGTATTAGTGCAATTTAATAAATTTTAGTATGGTTTAAAAACACATTTTTTATCCTTTTTAACATTGACCCTTCAGCACCCCATGTTATTCCTAATAATCCATGTTTACCTCCTGCAACAACAATATCAATTTGATATCGACTCTCATCAATAGGATCAATTATTATTGTCGCTGCCAAATTTGATTCAATTCTAAAATAAAATTTTTCAGCAACAAGTACAA
>JAEOTW010000324.1 GCA_016839655.1 Promethearchaeota archaeon
ATAAACCTTTAGAAGTATTGCATCAACTTAAAATGACTAATTCAAAGGTTTTAATTACCTTGGATGCATTATATGGAGAATTAGCACGTCCAATTATTAGTAGGACTAATGTTGAGATGGTGATTTATACAAATATCGTAGATTTAGCTTCAGGTTTATCAGGAATGAAGAAGAAATTAGGGAAAATGGTTGGAAAGATACCTACAGGAAAAGTTGATTTTCCTAGTGCAATAAATTTTATGGATCTTTTGAATACTGAAGTTGAACTTCCAAAAGTAGATTTTGATCCGACAGAGCATACAGCCACTTTCATTATGACAGGAGGAACGACTGGTGTTCCTAAAGCAACAGTTTTAACGCACTTTAATTTAGTTTCTAACGCAATCCAGTGTATGTTATGGGTAGGTGGTGAAGATCCTGGAGTAGGTGATATTGGGGCAATTCCATTGTATCATTCATTCGCAATGACAGCAGTTATGAATGCAGCTATAGGTTTAGGAGGTTGGATGATGCTCTTTCCAAGACCTCCACCAACGGATGAATTTTTAAAAGAAATTACACACATTGATGCTCCAAAAGGTCTATTTTATGCGGGTGCTGAAATTTTGTTTAAGAGGATTGCGGATTTTCCAGATTTAAAGAAATTCCCCGGATTAATGGGTAAGTTAAGACTTTGTATTTCAGGTGCTGGACCTTTGCATGCTCCTGTGCAAAAATCATTTCAAGAAAATACTCAAGGAAGAATTGTGGAGGGATATGGGCTTTCAGAAGCAAGTCCTGTAGTAAGTGCAGGGAATTTATTTGGTGAAAGTCCCGTTGGAACCATTGGGATGCCAATGACAGGCACGGATTGGGGAATTTTTGATGCAGACGAATTTGAGAAAGGACTACTAGCAAATGGCTCATCTGGATCAAAATATGGAGAAGAAAATACTGGAGAAATATGCGTTTGTGGTCCTCAAGTTATGAAAGGATATTTAAACCAACCAGCGGAAACAGTAGATACATTGAAAAAATGGGATGGCCGAACATGGTTACTTACAGGTGATATCGGATTTATGAATGAAGATGGAACAATAGCGATAAGAGATAGAAAGAAACAATTAATTAAAGTTGCGGGTCATTCAGTCTTTCCAGCTGAAGTTGAAAGTTTACTTATGAGTCATGAGGCTGTTTCTGAAGCAGCTGTTGCAGGTCTACCTGATCCAGCGGGAAAGGTTGGAGAAATCACAAAAGCATGGGTAGCCTTGAGACCCGAATACCAAGGAAAAATCACGGGAGAGGAGTTAATAGCATGGACAGAAAAGAATATGACAAAATGGAAATGTCCTGCTATGATTGATATAATTGACGAAATTCCTAAAAGTATCATGGGAAAAGTCGAGAGACGTACTCTTCAAGAAGCAGATCCACTATTTAAAAAATAAAATTTCTTTTTTTTCCTTTTTCTAGAAGTCTTGAATCTCCAAAATTATTTTATTGATTTCCTAACCTTTTGAAATAATGATTAATTTTACTTTTCATGAATGCAACCACTTCTGAACAAACATTTAAAAGCTATTTATTTTTTTGGGGAGGTCAATTATTTTCGATATTAGGCTCCTCTATTATTCGGTTTGTTATAGTCTGGTGGATTGCAGAAGAAACCCTAAATCCGATAACTGTATCTATTGCATTTTTTTTAGGTTCACTTCCAATGGTCATCATTCCACCTATAATAGGAGTGTTTATCGATAGATGGAATAGAAAAATTGTTATTGCCTTAGCAGATTCCCTTCAAGCGTTTCTAACTTTTTTAATAATATTGTTCTTTTTTACTGGTATTGCAAATATTTGGCTTGTAATCACTATAAATATTTTCCGGGGAATTTGTCAAGCAATTCACTTTCCTACTGTGAATGCTATTATTCCAATAATGATTCCTAAGAAAAATCTGAGTAGAATGAATGCAATCAACTATTTATTCACAGGTGTTATTCAAGTAATCGGGCCCATAGTAGCAGCATTTTTACTAGCTTTCTTTGAAATTGAACAAATACTTTGGGTTGACATTTTCACTTTTTTTATAGCCATTATTCCATTATTATTAATTAAAATTCCCTCGATCTTATCAAAATCGGAAGAAACTAAAAAAGTTTCATATTTTAAGGAATTTAAGGATGGTTTAAATATTTTAAAATCTGTGAGGAGTTTTCTAATTTTAATTATATTTATTTCAGTTATTAACCTTTTAAATATGCCCTTTACTACCCAGATGTCATTATTTGTCCTTTTGGATCACTCTGGAGGAGAACTAGATTTTGCGCTTGTTAGCGCATTTTTGCAGATTGGGATAGTTATAGGCGCAATAATAGCTTCAACTAAAAAACATTGGAAACATAAGGAATTAATAATATTATATTCTGTATTTATAGGAGTTGGGGGGTATTCAATTACAACCCTAGCACCAAAAAGCTTTTTTCTATTGATGGGTATTGGAGCATTGATTCATGCGTCTATGATCCCTATAGCGAATACCATGTTTCTTACAATACTCCAAACGAAAGTACCTCCAGAGACTCAAGGTAGAGTATTTTCAATTGTTACTAGCATTGCTGCGGCTATTACTCCACTTGGAATGATAATATCTGGACCATTAGCAGTGTTTTTTGGAATTCGTTTACTATTTGTTATTGTTCTGTATTTGCAAGTTGTAAGCATTGTTATAACATGGTATTTTACTGATATTAAACAAATTATTCATGAAGAATCAAAAAAAGAAATGATAGAAAAACAAGAAGAAATAAGACTAAGACCTGAACAGATTGAATTCTAAACTTCTTTTATTCCTTTAGGTGAGTATTAAATAAATTTTAATTTCTGTGTTAATTCCTTAAAAATATCTTAGAAAACAATATTTCTATAAATTCACTAAATTATTAAAATGACAAAAGGAATAATTGTATCTGGAGGCTGGGGAACCCGTTTACGTCCTTTAACTTGTACAATCCCTAAGAGTTTGATTCCTGTGGTTAATAAACCAGTGATAGAAAGGCAAATCTTGTTATTAAAAACTGCGGGGATTAATGAAATAATCTTAGCTGTTAGTGTAATGTCTAATGTACTTAAAAATTATTTTGGGAAGGGAGAGAAACTTGGAGTAAATATAAAATATAGCGATGAAAAAAATCCCTTAGGAACTGCTGGAGCAATAAAGCTAGCTGAAGATTACCTAAAAGATGAAAACTTTTTTATGTTGAATGGGGATATCATAATAAATTTTGATTTTAAAGAAATGATCAAAGCTCATGAAAAGCATAAAGGAGTAGGCTTAATTGGAAGTAAGATAATTACTGATCCATCAAGATATGGTGTTTTAATTGTAGAAAAAGAGACAAATAAAATATTAAAATTTCTTGAAAAAGAAGAATATAAGCCCTCCGAGGGAAAGCATATCCCGATGCCTATCAATGCGGGTGTGTATCTTTTAGAACCCGAAGTTTTTCAATATATTAAACCTCAAAAGAAAGTATCAATTGAAAGGAATGTTTTTCCACATCTCGCGAGAGAAAATAAATTATATCATTATTCAATACCGGGCATTTGGAAGGATATTGGCAAACCAGAAGAATTATTGGAAGGGAATGTTCAATTAATGAATGATATATTAAAAAACCAAAAATCAAATAATGAAAATCTAATTGGTGGGAATTTAGATGTTGAGGGTAAAGTTTTATTAAAACCTCCCGTTGCTATTGGAGAAAACGTTATTATCAGAAAAAATTGTCAAATCGGACCAAATGTAATAATTGGAGATAATGTATATATCGGAGCATATACAGAAATTAAAGATACATTGATTTATAATGAAGCTTATCTTTCCGAGAATGTTAAATGTGAAAAGGCTATAATAGCTGATAATTGTCTACTTCATGATGGAGTCCAGCTAGTTGGAAATAATGAGAACTTAGTGATTCTTTCTTCTTTTGTGGAGGTTTTAGATAATGTGAGTCTAATTGCTCCCCCTAAATCTTCATTATCAGTATGTCATCATGATGTCGTGAGATTGGATGTAGATTAATCTAATTATTTATACTTCTTCACGGAGTTTAATAATCTTCTTTTTCAATTTTTTAATTCGAGAATCAGAGATATTATATATTAAAAAACCTTCGAGAATTTTTAACGCTTTTTGATAGTGCTGAATGCTACTAATGTAATCACCGCTTTTTTCAGTATTTTCTCCTGCTTTAATATTAAAGTCCAGTTCTATTTGTTTAACTTGTTTATCTAATTCTAACAAGATGTCTGAGATCCGATCAATTTCATTTTTAAAATTAAATTCTTTTGCTAGAAATAGAGCTTTCTGATATTCTTTTTCTCCTATTTGATAAGCTAGAACCTTCTCAGCCGCTTTACCTTTTTTGATTAGGTCTCTAATCATATTAATTGCAGAATTTTCATCCATTTCTTCTATTTGCTCTTGTAGTTCTCCAAAATCTGAATCTGTAATAATTATAGACGAAATGGGCTTATATTTTGCAACCTTCTCTTCTTGAGCTTCTTGAAGCATTTCTAAATTACTCACAGCTGCTTCTAGTTTTGTAGGAATTATGATTTTATTTTCTACTAATTGATATATCTCATATAAAATAACATTCGCATCTAAATTAACGATTCTCTTTACTCGATTTAGTAAATTGTTAATAAAAAAGAAGGATTTTGAAACAAGTAATTCCTTAGCAATATTAAAAATAGCATTTTGAATTTGATTTTGATTGATACCTTCCAAAATATTTGGAGCGATCGATTGAGTCAAAGTCATGGGAAAAACTAACTTAATTTCAAATGAATCAATGATGTAATCAACCATATTTTTAAAATAAAACATCCCAGCAGTTCTAAAATTAATTAATTCTTGTTGGAAATTTTCTTCAAAATCGGGAATAAAGTGGAAAACTTGAGTTCTCATATTTTCAGAAGCTTTATTATCAAGCATTAAGCAGAGTCTAATAAATTCTCCATCTCTTAAGAGGATATTGAAGTTTTTATATTGAAATTCATAATACTTATGATTTCTTGTCGATTGTGAAGACTTATATGAAACTTCATGGGACTCAGAAAATGTAATATTTGCTTGAATGAATCCACTCAACAAATCTGCATTAATTTCTTCCCCTGAAACAGGATAGTTAAGTAGAGTTAACCCTGATTCTTTATCGATAATTATCACATGTCTTATATTGAGGACATCTGAAAATTTTCGCAAGATTAATTCCTGTTCCATCTTAATACGACGTTCATCAGATTCAACTTCAAATACTTTTAAATTCGAATCTATCTCAAAACCAAGTTGTTTTAATTTATTTTTTATACAAGTCATACAGAATTTGGGGTATTTAGAACACTTTTCCTTAATTTTCCCGCAATTAAATCCTAATCTATTAATTTCAAAATAAACCATAGGGCACTTCAGTTTTAAGATGTTTTATTATGTAAAATTAGATGTACTTAAACAAACCCTTTTAAGAAATTAATTTCTTTGTTTTCTTTATTTGGTTTAAAATAGCTTAACATACATTTAAATTTTTAGACTAAATAGGATTTAAAAGATAATAATAAAAATTATTTAATATTGTGAATCAACAAATATTATTACATTTAAAAATCGTAAGTACCTATTATGTAAGTTAAACAAAATTAAGAGGATTTGAATTGAAAGATTATCGGATTGATGATGATTGGATATTAAATCGCATTTCGGGTCAAAGTAAAAGTTTTAGTCAATGGCTTTCTAATTTAATGAATTCCATAGAAAAAACTTTAGAGGAAGTAAATCCTGAAGCTCTTGAAGAGTTCAAAAAAGATAAAAATATGGTATCGTTCAAAGATATCGATAAAGATTTAAGCGAAGCACAAAAAGAATTGGATAAGTTAGGATTTTTAGGAAAAGGTATTTCAAGTTTTACAACGAAAATTCTTAGTGGGATTAAAAAACCAATTGAGAAACATATTAAAAAATCGTTAAAGGATATTGGGGGTATAGATCTTGATTTGGACTTTATAACGGGTAAGAAAAAAGATCTATCTACTGCTCTTTTTGACGTATCTAAAGAAAGGGGAATTGAATCTGAAGGGTTATTATATCTAATACGGGCTTTACCAGACCTTGAGGCATTTCTTTATAGTACTAGCGTGAGAAAATATTATCGAGATCATACTGAACATGCTCTTCGTGTAGCTGTATTAGGTGATTTTCTCTTAGAACAAGATTTAGGACAAGGATCTTTAGAAGGATTGATTTCTGAATTAACAGAGCTAGACAAAAATTTATTAAAGGATAAATTTTGGTGGATCACAGGACTCATCCATGATATCGGTTATCCTTTAGGAAAAATGACAACAGCAGTAAACTATTCACTTGTTAACCAACTTTTAAAATGCTATCCAACTATTGATTTAGAATTTATTCCCTTCGAAATTGGTTTAGCTTGGAAGGGACAACAAGAGGAATACCTTAAAATTATAGAACAAAGTCTTTCTAAAGAGGCATGTACTTTAATAAGAAAAGGAGCAGGATTTAAGGATCAGATATTATCTGCTCAGGATGCTCAAATTTTCTTAACCCAACCAGAGGGTCATCCCGAATATCGATATAAGGATCCAGTTGGATTAGATCATGGTGTTATTTCTGCGCTTTCTCTTTTGAAAGGGATCGGAACTCCTCAAGAAATAAAAAATAACGATGAATATAATGGATATATTATAGTAGCAAGAGCGATAGCATTACATAATTTTAAAGCCCAACTTAAAGATTATGTTTTTGAAGAGCAGCCATTAGCATTTTTTTTAATGTTAATAGATGAATTACAAGAATGGGGGCGTCCAATTCCAATTCAAATACGCGATACATATTTTACAACCGAATTGAAAAAAGTTACGCTATTAGATGAACTTTTATTAAATTTAGATGAATTTTCATGGTTAATGCAATTTAAAAATCAACAAGCTAAAGATCTCATGGAATTTAATTTCAATTTATTCTCAAACGACAAGAAAAAGACATTTGGTAGGCTACATAGTGGAGAAATGTTTCCGAAAACTACTATTAATCTTCAAGATGTTGAAATAATGAAAGTTAAGAATGAAAAGAAGGAAAAAATCATAGCGCAAGATACTATCATTATTTAAGGTGATTCAAAATTATGGAAAATTTGAAAGAAAATGGATTGAAAATCTTCAATGCTATGTTTGAACGGAAAAAAAGCGTTGAAATTGATGACATAGAATACTCAATTAAAAAATTTTCAAGTGGAGTGAAATACGTGGATCTTTTTGGATATCGATATATCGAACAAAATCGCAATAAAAAATCAGAATGGGGTAAAAAAGCAAGAGAGGGTCATCAGATTATGTGGATTATAAAAGGGCGACGCTATATCGCACAAATATTAGATGGGCAATATAAAGATTTAAAGAAATAATCAAAAGAAATAGCTTCTATTTATTGAGGAGTAATTTCTTCAATAGATTTGAACTAGGAATCTAATTCTAAAAATTGGACTCCATTTTATTTTTATTCTTATTTATTCTTATTCTATTTAGTGGTAAAACAGTGAGATAGTATGGAAGCTAAAATAAGAATAGATACAAATTATTATGAATTTTTAGATTTAGTTCAAGATATATCGAAAAATTCAAAATCTATTCAAAAAAGTCTTATAAGAACTATTTATGAGAACTATGATATTTACAAGGTTAAGCACGAAATAGATAAAAAAATAGCATTTCTAGATAAATTACTAACTAAATAAAAACTAAAAATCAAGGTTATATCTTTTCCATTTCCTCATTGAGTATATTCTTTTGAATATACTCAATATTTCTTTAAATTGCCCTTAATCTTATCAGCAATTAGTTCTAAGTAAGATTTTCTTATAGATTCTTCCTTTTTAATATCAAATAAACCTAAGAACTCAAATAAAACTTCTTTAGAATCTTCAAGTTTTTCAGTAGAATTTAATAAATATTCAACTTCTATAAAATGTTGATCTAAAATTGGTAAATAATCAATTAAAGCTTCAATATGGTAAGTTTTAAACTCAAATACATATAATTCTCTTTCTTTTTTCACAGTAAGAATCTCTTGGAAACCTAATTCTTTTAATAATATCTTCATTCTTTCAATATCTTCAATCTTAATCTCTATCTCTTCACGAGTTTTTGTAGAACTATCTAATTTTTTGCCTTTATATGTTAAATAATGATTGATTTTTTGTTTGATTGTATGATTAGTTTTGTTAAATTCAAATGACTTTCTCACTCTTAAAGCTTCATCTGTTTCTTTAAAATTTCTTAATCCTTTTGGCATATTAAAATAGGTATCTTCATGCTGTAATGATGTTTTATATACACCTTTATTTTCCTCAAATCTTTTTCTAATTATCGTTGGGTCTAAGATTTGAACTTTTATTTCTACTTCAATCATATTATTTATTTCCTTTCTGATAACAATTATAATTCACTATTTTTTATTAGTATTAATAGATTGAACTCGAGTTGATCTTTTTATTTCAGAATCACCTAAAACTGTTGGAAAACTCGCTGAAAAATTTAAATATCTGCCCTATATGATAGAAAGATATATCAAATTTTTAGGTTTAGATGAAACTGTAAAAATGTTAGAAGCAAATGAACGTCCATTATTACCTTCAATACGAGTGAATACTCTTAAAATCTCGGCTTCAGATTTAAGAAAACGACTCGAAAAGAAAGGAAATGAGTTACAACCAATTAAATGGATTCCTTATGGATTTAATATCATTAAAGAATCTTTCAATTTAGGCTCTTCTCATGAATTTCTGCAAGGTTATTATTATTTACAAAATATTGCTTCAATGCTTTCAGCTATTATTCTCGATCCTAAGCAAAATGATACTGTAATCGATATGTGCGCAGCTCCAGGAAGCAAATCAACACACTTAGCTCAACTAATGGAAAATAAAGAAACGCTTATTTTAATTGAAAAGAATTTAAATCGAATTCCCGCTTTAGACGTTAATTTAAGAAGAATGGGAACTATCAATTCAATTGTTCTTAATATGGATGCCGTTAATTTATCAGAATTAAATATTAAAGCTGATAAAATATTGTTAGATGCTCCATGTACAGGTGAAGGATTGATAAGACAAGACCCAGATAGAAAAAAAAGTAAGAAGATAAGAGATATTGAAAAAATGGCTTTAATCCAAAAAAAATTATTAAAATCAGGATTAAATGCTCTAAAAATAGGAGGAAAATTGTTGTATTGTACATGTTCAATTGCTCCTGAGGAAAATGAGCTTGTTATTAATGCTGTCCTAGGTGAGTTGAATAATTTTGCAATAATTGAAATTTCTGAGAAATATGGTGTTAATGGATTAACTGAGGTCTTTGGAACATACTTGATAGAAGATTTGAAGTTCTCTCAACGGTTATACCCTCATATTCATGATACCATTGGATTTTACTTCTGTCTTATAAAAAGAATTAATTAATTTGCTTTTTGTAGAATTTTGGTCTATATGATTTTATAGGGATATCTTTATTAATTTCTTTTAAGTATTTTTTCTAATTAAATTCTCTTTAAAATGCCTTCAGAAATAATAAAAGACATTGAAAAACAAGTTAAAACTAAAGAAATAATAGAATATTTAATCTTAAAGTATAAAAAAAGGATTGGTATAATAAACAAAAAAAAGTTCAAATTATTTACGCTTTCTAAAAAAATATATCTTCTAGCTAAACCATACCTTTTTAGAGATTATTTATACCTATATTTATTAAGAAAGAATCTTTATAGAATTCTTGATAGAAGTATAAAAGAATCCAATTTTAGGAAATTAATAAACCAGGAAATTTTGAAAGCCCCTAAAGGAACATTTTCAGAATTTGTAAATCTTTTTAACGATATAAAAAGAGAATTATTAAAAAAAACCCTTATGTAGAGCGCCACTCAAAATTATTTCATAAACTCAATTAGGGTATCTCTAATATGAAACCTAAGATTATAACTAAGTCACTCGGATTAGACCATCCGAGTGTAAAGAAAGTTTTAGAGATAGCTGAAGACATTATGAACAAAAATAAAGTACTTAATGTTGAGAATTTATATAATTTAGCAAAAAAGCGTTTAAAGATACCTAAAAGAGGATTATTATCAATTATCCACTTTTTACTAAATAAAAAGATATTAATAGAAGGTTCTAAATTTTCTAAGGAGATGTTATTTTCAAATAAACTTAGGTATACCATTTATCGATTTATTAAAACAACTGGTGGATCTCATTTTTCATTGATAAGAAAAAATGTAATAGCCGATCATTCTGATAATTTAGGGAGTTCTGGTCAATTAATTTGGCATTTAGAGATGTTATTAAAATTCAGATATATAAAAAAAGTAAAAGTTGGAAATTATTCTGTCTTCTTACCATTTGAAATGGATGAGGATTTAGGTAAAATAAATTTCTTACTAAAAGATAGAATTAATAGAAAAATATTAAATATCTTGATTGAACAAGAATCAATAAAACAGTCAGAAGTTTATAAGTTAATTAATGAAAAAAGAGAAAACGTATATTATCGAATTAACAATCTAATAGAACATAATACAATAATAGTAAAAGAAGAATTTGATAATTATGTATATTTAAATCGAAATCAAAAGAACAAGATTATTCAGATATCAAAAAGATTAGATTTTCCGTTAGAAAATCGAAGTAATAAATATGTAAAATAAATTTAAATCAGGGAGGTTAAAAAAAAGTGGATTTAAATTGGACATTTGAAGGGATAGTAGATTTTGCTGTTGGAACGATTCTTTTAATAGCATCAATATTATCTTATCTTGAGCCTAAAACAAAAAAAATAAGATCAGTATTTTTTATACGATTGGGAATTCTTCTTATGGGTATGTTTTTCTATGTTGATGGTATGACAATTCTTTTTCTAAATGAGACATTCTCTAGAATTAATGCTATTATTCTATTCCTAGATATTACTTTTCTCATAATAGGTGTAAATTATATAGTAACAGAATCTTTTAAATCAATAGGTTTGATTATAATTTGTTGTTTAGGGGCAATAACATGTTATTTAGCATTTCAACCAGGAACAGTAGAAAAAATCATTCAAATGGACTCTCCAAATGTTAATTGGGTTGGAACGTTAGAGATAATGGGTGTTTTAGTTCAAACCATGGGAGTAATTATTCTACTTATTTGGGGATTAAGAACTTGGTTAGGTGCACCTTTTTTAATTAAAAGAGAAGCATTAGTCTTCTTTATAGGGATTTTAATTACAGGTCCAGGGTCTCTTATTTTTTATTGGTTTTATTATTTGAATCCAATATTTATTATCTATTCAAATTTAATGATGGGTTTTGGATCTCTAATTTATATTATTATAATTTCAAAAGAGCCAAAACTGCTTTACATATTACCATTCACTATTTATAGGATTGCAGTAAAAGATAGAGATGGGTTTCCTCTATTTGATCATGATTGGACTGAGTTACATATTGATGAAAAGATATTTACAGGCTTTGTAAATGCCGTACAACTCATGAGTAAAGAAGTAATGAATGTTGGCGGATTATTAGACATTAATTTGGAAAAGGGAATTTTAATTTTAAATGAATCTAAAATGATTACAGTTGGTTTAGTCGCATCCAAATCCTCTAAATTATTACGGGAATGTGTTGTACAATTTACTCAAGATTTTGAGCAAAAATTCGAAAAAGAGTTAAAAAAATCGGTAAAGGATATATCCCAATACGAGGGGGCATTTGAATTGATTGAAAAATATTTTTCTAATTTTCCTTATAAAATTATTAAAAGTAAAAAACAACCATTAATGCTAACTGGAAAATCTGCAAAAATACCATTAGAGATAGAGAATAAACTGAAAAGCATTTTTACAGATGAAAAAGAGTATGAAGCAGTAAAAACTGAACTATTAAAATCACCTCTTGGTCTTTCTTCGGAGTTTTTTACTCTTTATAATAATTTAATGGATGAAACTAAGCGAATTTCTGAAGAAAAAACCCGATATTTAAACGATGATACAGATTCAGATAAATTAATTTAACCAGTTTCATCATTCTTAATCGATTATTCTCTTTTTAGATTTAGTGAATGATTTAATTCTTTTGTAGAAATTTGGTCCTTATTATTTTATATTAGGAAAAAAAAGAATTTTATCTTAACTATATTGTCAATTAAATATATGTTTCTAATAAAAATTTTTGGCGAATCTAATGAGAAATAAAAATATTATATATATAGTGCTAGGTATTTTTCTTAGCCTTTGTTTAGGGAGCATCACAGATTTTATACCTTCTGAGAATTATTCCTCTGATATAAATAATCAAGAAAAAACCCCTTTACAACCCAGTGCTAGTGAAATTATAATTATTACTCCTGAAAATAAGACATACACTTCAGCTATGAGTGGTTATTATTCAGCTACATATTCCTTTGACGAAGATAATGTAGGAGAAAATCCTAATAATTGGGTCGTAAGTGAAAATGGAGGAAGTTGTAATGTCATAACAGAAATAGACGGACACACCAAAGTAATCGAGCTTTATGATACAAGTGATTCTGATTTTCCATACGCATTAAATTATTTTGACAATAATAAAACAACTGGAACTGTTGAATGGTGGTGGTGCTCAGACAGCAACACCGATATGGTTCAATTTTTAATAACTGATGCAGATAATAGCGCACATGTCAAAATTCTTACTAGTTATACATCTACCACTTATATTCAATACTATGACAATACTACACATAATATAGTTCAATATTTACCAGATACTTGGTATCATATGAAAGTTCAATTTGATGTAGCAGGGCAATGGTATTTGTGGATTAATGGAGCTCAGTATGGCCCATATAATTATCAAGGCACACCACAGGGTATGGACCGCTTCTATGTTGGAATGAATTATGATCCATCAAATTATTACTGCTATATTGATGCCGTTGGATATTCTTGGGACTCCAATTATGAACTTGGAAGTAATATTTATGAGGGTTTATTGTTAAGTTTTGAAAATTCTACTAATTTAAAGTGGATTGGCTATTCCCTTGATTTTCAAACAAATAAAACAGTAAAAGGAAATACAGCGATAAATCTCCCTAATAATGGAACTCATTCAATCCAAGTTTTTGGAAACGATACTTTTGGAACAAATTATTCTTCAGAATTGAGATATTTCACCATAGATATACCAGAATGTCACATTGATAAACAAACAACTATTGGTTCTTCTGGATCTTTTGATAAGGATAACATTAAGGGAAATGATGGAAAATATGATGAAACCATTTTTGGAGGAGGTTATGGAAATCAAATCCATATGCAACATGCGGATACTATATTAGGTTATCGGGGACTAGTTTGGGGCACATTCCCTCCAAGAACAGAGGAGGGAGACGTAAATAATGCTTTGAGAGAAAATGATAACGTTAATTTATTCCTTGAGGCTGATAGGTTTCATTCATATACTCCCGGTACAATTTTCATTCAGTGGGGTAATTATCAGAACTTTGGTTCCTCAATTCATCAATATCTTACTGAAATTAGAATATATTATGAGGTGATGGCAGAAGCGGGATGGCCACCTAATATATTAGATACTGGATCTAATTTAAGATTATATTATTACGATAACTTCGGTACTAGTTCCTCTACATTAATAGCATCTGTTCCAGTCAACCAGCATTATTATTCAGGTGATATCAGTTTAACTTCTGGAACAATATTTAACCATGTGAAATCCGGTGGATATATTAAATCAATGAAGCTTTCAATGTATTCTGGAGAGAATGGACTATTAGATGTCACTTGGATAAATATTGATTATATTGATATCTACTATTATTTTGATAAACCTGATATTGATTTTGAATATCAGTTTAATTGTTCAGAATATGGGTTTGAAAATATAACTGAATTTGATTTAAACATGGATATAATAGAAACGGTGAGTGGATTAGATGTTCACTTATGGAACTTTGAAACATCTTCATGGGATTATATATATCAGATTTCTAATACAGGCTTTCATAGTCTAACTATAGATAATAATGCTGATCATTACTTTGATGAGGATGAGATAATTAGAATAAAATTTGAGAGATCCGATTATTGGGATGGCAGACCTTACACATATTATCATATTAAAATAGATTTCATAAAAATAAGGATTCCACCCCCAGATCCACCACCGAATCTAATGGCGTATCAAGAATCTTTACATATTCATTTGGATTGGGATGATTCTCATATATATGGAGCACCAGTTCTCCATTATAATATATATAGGGGCGAAAGTGAAGGAGAAGTAAAGACATTAATAGCGACTTCGAGCAATACAGAATTTATTGATACCGATCTCGAGTTTGGTATAACATATTATTATGGAATTAGTGCTAATAGTTATATGGGTGAAAGTAATACTTCAAATATCCAGATAATGTTCCGAGATCCCATCGATCCGGTATGGAATCCGGAACCCGAAGATCATACAATTGAACTGGGAGATCATTTCAGTTATGACGTGAATGCGGATGACTTATCAGCAATAACCTATTCTATCAATGATACAACAAATTTTGTTATTAATAGCGGGACCGGGTTAATAACGAACGCTACTGCTCTTACAGTTGACGAATATTGGCTGGAAATCACCGCTGAAGACTCTTATGGTAATGATATTTCTGCAATCATAAAGATTACCGTAGAAGATACTACTGATCCCATATGGAGTCCAGATCCTGAAGATCAAATAATTGAGTTCGGCGACCCTCTCAACTATGAGGTGAATGCGGATGACTTATCAACAATAACTTATTCCATCAATGATACAACAAATTTTGCTATTAATAATGGGACAGGGCTAATAACGAATGCTACTGATCTTGAAGTTGGCAAGTGTTGGCTGGAAATTACTGCCGTAGATCCATATAATCACGGGATTTCTACAATCATAAAGCTTACCGTACAAGACACTACTGGTCCAGTTTGGAATCCAGAACCCATTTATCAATTCATTGAGTTCGGCGACCCTCTTAACTATGAGGTGAATGCGGATGACTTATCAACAATAACTTATTCCATCAATGATACAACAAATTTTGCTATTAATAGTGGGACAGGGCTAATAACGAACGCTACCGCTCTTACAATTGGCGAATATTGGCTTGAAATTACTGCTGAAGATCAATATAGTAACAATATTATTACAATCATAAAGATTTTCTCAACAGTTAAGGAGATATCAAAATGTAATATAGATAAACAAACTAATATTGGTTATTCTGAACCTTTCAATGAAGGCTTTATTAAAATAGATGATGGAATATATGATCAGACCTATTTTGGAGAGGGTTATAGAGAATTAGTCCATAGGCAGGATGTTGATCGTATAATAGATTATAGAGGGCGAGTCTGGGGTACAAAACCTCCAATGTTACCTATTGGAGACATAAATAATGCTTTAAAATATAATGATAGCTTTAATTTATACCTTGAGGCAGATAGGGCGGGAGGATATACTCCTGGTACAATTTTCATTCAGTGGGGTAATTATCAGAACTTTGATTCATTGCTTCACCAATATCTTACTGAAATTAGAATCTATTATAAAGTGATGGCAGAAGCGGGATGGCCATTTAATATATTAGATACTGGATCTAATTTAAGATTGCATTATTATGATAACGCGGGTCATTCCTCCTCTAAACTAGTAGCATCTACTCCAAGCCACCAACAATACTATTTTGGTGTTATCCATTTAACTTCTGGAATAATATTTGACCATGTGAAATCTGGTGGATATATCGAGTCAATGAAACTTGAAATGTATTCTGGAGAGAATGGATTATTAGATGTCACTTGGATAAATATTGATTATATTGATATCTACTATTATTTTGATAAACATGATATTGATTTTGAATATCAATTTAATTGTTCAGAATATGGGTTTGAAAACATCACTGAATTTGATTTAAATATGGATATAATGGAAACGATTAGTGGATTAAATGTCCATTTATGGAACTTTGAAACAGACCAATGGGATATAATTAATACAATTTCTAGTGCAGGTTTTCATAGTCAAACCATAGATAGTAATGCTAATCATTACTTTGATATGGATGAGATATTTATTATAAGATTTGAAACATGTGATTATTGGGATGGTGGACCTTATACAGATTATCATATTAGAATAGATTTCATAGAAATAAGGGTTCCACCACCAGAACCACCACCTAATCTTATAGCGCTCCAAGAATTCTTATATATTCATTTGAATTGGGATAATTCTCTTACATACGGAGCACCAGTTCTTTATTATAATATATTTAGGGGTGAAAGTGAAGGAGCAGTAAAGACATTAATAGCAATCTCGGGTAATACAGAATTTAATGATAACGATGTAGAGTTTGGAATTACATATTATTATGAAATTAGTGCTTATAGTTATATGGGTGAAAGTAATACTTCAAATGTCGAAATAATGTTCCAAGATACCATTGATCCTGTGTGGAGTCCGGAACCTGAAGATCAGACAATTGAGTTCGGGGATCCATTCAGTTATGAGGTGAATGCGGATGACTTATCAGCAATAACCTATTTCATCAATGATACAACTCATTTTGCTATTAATAGTGGGACAGGGCTAATAACGAACGCTACTGCTCTTACAGTTGGCGAATATTGGCTTGAAATTACCGCTGAAGATCAATATGGCAATGATATTACTA
>JAEOTW010000056.1 GCA_016839655.1 Promethearchaeota archaeon
AAAAAAGATACTAATGTTTGCAGAAAAAATTAGTGCAAAAAAAGCATTAGAAATTGGTTTAATAGACCAAATAGTAGACAACCGCGAAGAGTTAATGAACTTTGCATTGGAAAAAGCTAGATTTCTGTTTACTAAAAATCAGACAGTTCTAAATGCGATCAAACTATGTAGTAATCATTTAGCTGATAAATCTTATAATGGGGCTTATGAGTTAGAAAAAATTGGTTCTGCGTGGTATGAATATGAGGATAAAGAGAAATTTATCAATGATTTTAGAAAAAAATTATATTAAAAAATACTTTTTTCTTCATTATCATTCTAATTTTTAATTATTTTTTTTTACGACATATTTAAAAAAGAAATTTGAAATTGCATAACATTAAAATCTAAACTCAATTTATAAAACTTAGTTATCTATAGATAATTAGCCTAAGATAATCTGTAATTAAGGAAAACAAAAGAATCTAACAATAAAAAAGAAAATATTTAACTTAACTGAGAAAAGGTGATAATTTTTGCCTATAGGAGATGATTCAAAGGTTTTTATTGGCAGAAAGAAATCAATGAGCTATGTAATGGCTGCCATGGTTGTTTTAAATGAGAAACCAGTGAGATTATTAGCTCGAGGTCGATCTATTTCTCGAGCTGTTGATGTAGCTGAAATTTTAATGAACAAGTTTGTTTCAGGAAGTAAATATGGGGAAATTCTGATTGATACTGAAACAATAACGAATACTGATGGCACGAATAGCAATGTCTCATCAATTGAGATTGAAATTCTTCCGCCGAAAAGGTAAAGAAAGATAATTCTAAAATTATACAGGAGAAAATCAGGAGACTTTCTCGCTTCTTTTTTTTATTTTATTTTTTTGAAAAACCGACTACTTTGTTTTAAATTTATAATGATTTTCATCAATCACTGGACGATAACCTATTTTTTGATAAATACTATTCGAAGTAGGATTACTTAAATCTGTAAATAAGAAACAATAATTATTTCCTTCTTCTAAGAGAACCTTGCTTAATTTTGCTACGCATTCAGTTGCATATCCTCTTCTCCTCAAGGAAGGTGGAGTGTATACAAGATTAATCGCATTACCATTAGGACTTTTACCTGCTTTTCTTGCCATCGAAACGGGCTCATTGTCATCAAATAATAAAAAGATTTGGCTGTTATTGCTCTCAAATTCTTCTTTGAAATTGTTAATATTTCGATCCAACTCTTTTTTAGTAATATCACTTAATGCTTCCTTTAACATCTCTCTAGCCCATTTAAGAACTATTTTCTCATATTCCTTTGTAGCAACATGAAATTTATTTATACCTAAAGTATCTTCTGAGACTTCTTCTAATTTAAAAACTCTTTCGTTTCTCAATAGATAAGAATCTAAATTACTTTTCTTACACCACAATCTGGCAAATTTATCTGCGGCTTCTTTAAAACCTAAAACACCAGGTAATTTCTCTTTTCTTTTAAAAAGGTATTCTACTAATATTTCAATAATATCTAATTCATCCGTATAGGATATAAGGAGATCATAGGGAGGGGTTCTTATAGTAATTAATTTAATATTATTACGTTTAGTTAATGTTAATAGAAGAGGTTGATCTTCTCCATATCTATGAATATTTCTTTTAAGTGAATTTAAAATAACTAAAAGAAGTCCATTTTCAATCTCGTGATTTAGCAAAAAAGGAAATGCTAGATCATAAAATTTGTTAATATCTTCATAAAATAGTGCTTTCATATTTGTATTTAGAGTTATATTATTCATTTAATTAATAATATCCTAATTTATTGAATTCCATTAAAAAGCTAGCAAAAATATAAATAGAAAATTGCTAATGAATACTCAAATGACAATAAAAAAACCTATATTATTAATTTTAACAATTTTATTAACGAGTTGCACTGTTAATTTTGGTATAACTGATACTAAAAATCAACTACACAGTATAAATTCAATTTCACTTGATCTTTCTGCAACTAAAGGAACCATAGATTATTTAATCATTACCGCTGAGAATTTTGAACCTATTCTTGAACCTTTAGCTCGATGGAAAACACAGAAAGGTATTATTTCTAAAATAGAAGTTGTTAGTGATATAGATCTCCAATACTCAGGAGGGAGCCTTCCCGAAAAAATTAAAAATTGTATCATGGATTATCAAAGTAATAATAATACTCAATGGGTTCTCTTAGCAGGGGATCAGAATCACGTTCCTACTAAACATATAGTATGTGATGATGGTTATAGCGGCGATGGTGACTTTGTTTGTTGTGATTCTTATTATGGGGATATCGATAATGATTGGTCTTTAACTGATTTTGACTATGAAGCAGAGGTCTATATAGGACGATTACCAGCAAATAGCGAAGCTGAGATGCGGAGTTTAGTTCAACGAATATTAAATTATGAAAAAAATCCTCCAATAGGGGATTGGATGTCCAATGCGATATTTGCGGGTGCTATCCTTCAATTTGATATAGATTGGGATAATGACAGTGCTGTAGATTATAGAGAATGTGATGGAAATCGAGTTAATAATTATATAAACAATACTTTGTTACCTAATAATTGGACAAGTACCTTTCTTGCTCAAATCAAAGGGATTAAGGGTTCTGATAACCATACTGATGCTGAATTAGATTATACAAATCTCAAAAATGTTATTAATCAAGGAGGTAGTATTGGGACAATATTTGCTCATGGCAGACCTGAACGAATAAGTGTTGCTGAATGGACTGAAGATTTAGATGGGGATATGCTTTTTGATTATGATGGCAACCCATTTGAAGGAGGAGGGGATGCTATAGATACAAAAGTTTGGGACATTCTTTTTGAGACAACTATAGCCGATTTAGCTGAAAAAGAAAAATTGGGATTATATTACTTTGGTAGCTGTTCTGTAGGTACCTTTGATTATACAGAGGATTGCGTTGCTGAATATTTTTTAAAAAATGTTGCAATTGGATGTGTAGCTGGAAGTTATGTGGTTTGGGGTGAAGACCAATGGTATGAACGCACTCATGGAGGCTGGTTCATTGAAGGATTAGGATTTCGCTTCGTGGAACAACTTTTTCAATATAATCAGCCTGGTAAAGCATTGGCATTGGCAAAAGCAGATTATGCATCGGATAGAATAAATTTACCTGATCCTAAGGAATATCCAGAATGGGGAAATAAAACTCTCAAGCAATTTAATTTACTTGGTGACCCTGAAGTTCCAATTTGGCTCTCAATTCCCAAACAACTCAATGTAAGTATTGATCAGCCATTTAACAACAGTATTAATGCAATGACTCTTTTAGTGACTGCTGATGAGAACCCCGTTCAAGGAGCTACCATAACTTACACTGAAAATAATGATCTTATCTGGAAAGGTAAAACAAACGAAAATGGTACGATTGAAGTACCTTTCCCTCAAATAGAAATAATTAATCAAATTTTCACTGCTAGCAAAAACGGATTTCTTCCATATCAAACAAGTTTACCACAAAATGGGGATTCGAATGGAATACCGGGATATAATGTCATAGGAATTAATGTTATCGTTTTAGGCTTCGTATGTATTATTTCAATTTACTATAAACGCTCTTTATCAAAGAAAAAAACTATCTAATTTTTTTTTTAAGATTTTCCTTTATTTTTTCAATCTTACTCTGAAAATTTTCAACTTGTTCTAATTTTACTTTATTATTATTGATATTTTTTATTAAACTAATAAACTCTTTAATTATAGGATGTTGAAGAATTACACACGTTTGATTTAAGGTATTTACATCCAATATTAAGGCAGAATCTAATTTTTCCCCCATACCTAACACATCTTTAAAAATCAATTCATTATCATCTGTATAAGATAATATCAAAATATCTTCTCCTATTTGAGAACCATCAGTTTTATTTATTATTTTAAATTCACACATTTTTTATTGAGATTGTATCTGAATTTATTTATATAAAGAAATGTATTACTTGTATTATAATTTTATATTACCAATTAGTAATCAAGATTGATTAGCCTCGATAAACAAACAAAAAAGTACGATAGATATGAATAAAGAAGATATATGTTTTATGCCTGCTTGGGAAACGAAAGAAAAAATAAGAAACCAAGAATTAACTTCAGAAGAGATAACTGAAATAATTATTGAAAGAATCCAAAGAATCAATCCAATAGTTAACGCATATTGTACTCCTACTTTTGAGTTAGCACGGGAAATGGCAAAAAAAGCAGACCATAACATAAAAAGAAATAAAAAAATTCCTCTCCTAAATGGCATTCCAACATCTATAAAAGATTTGGTGCCGCTTAAAGGAGTAAGAACCACTTATGGTTCAAAAATTTTTGAAAATCACATTCCTAAAGAAGATGGGATTGTTGTCTCGCGTTTAAAGGATGCAGGTTGTGTAATTTTAGGGAAAACAAATACACCGGAATTTGGTTTTAAAGGAGTTACTGATAATCTTATTTTTGGAGTCACTCGAAATCCATGGGATCTTGAGAAGACGTCTGGAGGATCTAGCGGAGGTGCCGCAGTCTCAGTTGTTTGTGGAATGGGATCCCTAGCTCAAGGTTCAGATGGAGGTGGTTCTATTCGACATCCTGCTTGCTTTTGCGGAGCTTACGGTCTTAAACCGAGTTTTGGAAGGGTCCCAATTTATCCAAAAACCTCCCATAGCGATCAAACATTATCTGTTATTGGTCCTATTGTTAGATATGTTACTGACGCTGCATTAATGCTAGATGCTATGAAAGGACCATTTGAGGGAGATAGACATTCATTACCGGAAGATAATATAAAATATTTTGACCATATAAATGAAAAACCAGATAAATTAAAAATTGGTTATAGTCTAGACTTAGGTTTTGCAAAGGTTATTGATAAACATGTCGAAAAAGCAGTGGTTAATTCAGTTCATAAGTTTGAATCCTTTGGTTGGGATGTGGAAGAAGCAAAATTTAAGGGGTTAGATCCTTCAATGGCTTTTAGTACAATGTGGTTAATAATGTTTGGATATGAACTAAGACCTTATTTGGAAAAATGGAAAGATATGTTAGATCGAACCTTAGTGACATGGATTGAAGCGGGATTGCATTTTCCTGCTTCAAGTTTACCAGAGGCTATGAGAACTCGTAGTTTGTTTTATCAAACGATATTTGAAAGCTTGAAAAATTATGATATACTTCTTACTCCCTCAACAGCAGTTCCAGCTTTTGAATTAGGAGTTACTTATCCTAGACAAATTAATGGGATTGACGTATCTCCAACTTCATGGCAAGCTTTTACATTTCCCTTTAACTTTACGGGACATCCTGCTGCTACTATTCCCTGTGGATGGACTGATAACAATCTACCAATAGGGCTACAGATCGTTGGTAAAAGATTCCAAGAATTGCTAATTTTACAAGTCTCAAAAGCTTTTGAGGAAATAGCCCCATGGCAAGATAAAAAACCGAAATTTAACTAATTTTTTAATAATCTTTTTGACAAATTAGTATATTCTACTTTTTTAATTAACCCATATTGAATTTTAGCCCTCTATTTTAAGATTCTACCCATCTATTTTTAGTTAAACTTAATAAAAACAATTTTTTTAAATTGTCTTTAATAATTCTAAGTATAACAATTATTTTAAAAGTTACAGCTAAAAATAAAAACAGAGGAAATTGAGTGAAATGGCACGTCCATATCAAAA
>JAEOTW010000325.1 GCA_016839655.1 Promethearchaeota archaeon
ACCCCTAAGTTTTCTCACTTCCTCAAGGGCTTCTTCTTTCTTTCCTTCGTTTATAAGTTGCTCTATCCGTATGAATATTCTAGATTTTTGATCAGACATGCTCGATCTCTAATTAATTATTGGATTAGAATTTAGAAAGAACTTTTCTTTAAAAGAATTGTGTTAAAAGAAGAAAAAGTGTTTAACTAAGTATAAAAATATCCTTAATCAAGTTTTCAATTTGAGGAAGATCTCTTACTTCAGCGACTTGACTTGTCTTAACAAATTTCTCAAAATTTTGCCATATTGAGGTGTTAACTTGGATTTCTTGTGCAAAGGTGGTTAATTTTTGTTTAGCTGGATAACTCTGTCCCTTATACAAGTAACCGATTGAATAATTTCCAACCGAATGCATAAGTAAAGTATCTTCACCAAATTTCGCACGGTCTAGTCCTTTTGAAAAGAATTCATCACTAAAAGAGGTAAATGCTGATAAAAAACTACCGAAAATTTCCGTATCATGTTTCCATTCAGAAGTAAACGGATAAGAGAATAAAAGAACTCCACCCTGACCTATGATTAATAATAACACTGGTATTTCAGGTATCAATTCAGGATTCTCATTTAAGTCTTCTCTCTGTGTAATACTTATTCGTCCTTTAAGTGATGCTAATTTAATTCTTTCTATCTTTGTTTTCTGTAAGCTTTCTAATTTTTCTTGATTATCTTGAAGTTCCAATAAACGATCATGTTCTTCAGAAATCATCTGAGCAAAAAAATGATTATTAGATGACTCTGCGATTTCTTGAGCTTCTGTCAATAATCTTCTAGCATTATCTATATTCTGTAATATAATTTCTATTTTAGCTTGAAATATCTTCCCTTCACTTAAGAAAAGGTTAGAATGCAATTGCTCTGCTTTTTCATACATGAGTGTTATTAACGGATTTAAATCTTCAAGAACTTTCAAATCATTAGATGATCTTAATTCTTCAATATACAGTAAAATTAAACTATATAGAGCATACATATATGAAACGGGATAAGGTTCATTATGGAGACTTCTATCAATTTCTGCCTTAAATAATTTTTCAGCTTCAGCTCGATCCCTAGTTCTGCTACTTTGGAACAATGTAATCCCTTTAGTTACATTGTATATCCTGAAAATGGATTTCGAATTTGTTTTATCCGCAAATTTTTTTAAAATCTCTAAATATTTTTCTACTTCATTTATAGAATTTTCTTCAATAAATATAAAAATGATACCAAGGAGAGCCCAAGCTCTATACAAATTAACCCAAGGAGTAGGAGGAGGGCTGAGTTCTAAGCTTTTCAAAAGGAATTCTTTAGCTCTGTCAAAATCGTTCATAAATGAAAGTACTAATGCCTTTAGATAATAAAGTTCAGTCAAAGTATTATCAGCTTCAATCTCTTCAGCAATTTGTATTCCTTCCTCAGCATATTTTAGTGATTCAATAAAAGCACCCTCCCAAAAATGTATGTTAGATAACAAATTCAAATTGGCTGCTTTTGTATGGGGCCTAATTTTATTAATGGACAAGCTTTTTTTGCTAAATTCTATGGCTTTAATACTGTTACCAGTTAGCTGGTTATATAATGCTAAAAACCATAGGCTAGATGCGTAAAACGCACGATCATCTAAGTTTTTTGCTATTTCCATGCATTTCATTCCATAGTTTAAACTTTTTTTATAATTACCCATAAAAAGGTATATATGCCCTAATAGATAGAAATTGGTTGCGTAATCAGATTCCTTGCCAATTTTTTCAATCAATTCCTTACTCTGAATAGCTATTTTTAATGCTTTATCGTAATTAAAACTAAAATAATAAGTCCATCCTGTTTGTTGATATTTTCTTACTATTTCCAAGGCTTCTTTGGTCTTTCCTTCATTGATTAGTTCTTCTGCATGGATTAATTCCTCAGATTTAGGTTCATTCAAATGGTAACTCGCCTAATTTTAAAGAAAATATTTTATTTGGATTAGAGATAGGAAGGAAAATTACTTTAAAAGAATTTAGAAATAGTTTTTGTTAAAATAAATTAAAAAAGCCTAATTTTTCTTGTAAGTTCCTATATATTTCTGACAGTGTTGGGTGGGCATGGATTAACTTTCTGAAAATCATTAAGCCGTTAGGAATATGTGTTAAAGGCACTGCTTATTCATTATAAAACATGAAAAAACTAAAGTAAATATCTAAAACTTTGAAAAAACTCCGTCTAGATACGGGAAGCTATTCCCATATTTACAATGTAAGAAAAATTTAAATGACAAAGGATTCTACAAATATTAATACTTTAATCAAATTAAAATAACCACAGAAAGAGTTAGAGAATTTTGGCGCAAAAAAATATTTATGAATATGATGCTAAAC
>JAEOTW010000326.1 GCA_016839655.1 Promethearchaeota archaeon
AATTTTATCATGTTAGGAAACCTCCAAGAGGGATGCATGGATATGCATTCTATGGTAATTATAATCCAATATTTATGATTAATAATAAAAATTTAAATATTAAACCATATGCAAAAATTCGTTTTATTGATATTATGCCTACAATATTGAAATTATTAAAATTACCAATACCCTCTCATGTTGAGGGTAAATCTATAATATGAATAAAATATATTTAATTAATACAATAATAATATCTATGTGTACAAACAAACATAATTTAAACAGAATGTGAAAAAAGATGAAAATATGCTTTGTCACTCATGAATATCCTCCATATATTTTAGGAGGAGCTGGTACTTATGCTACTAATCTTATAAAAGGATTAAAGTCTTTTAATGTTGATGTACACATTTTGATGCCTGGATTAGAAAATGATATAAAAAAAAATATAACAAGAATTAAATATCCTAACATAAAATTTTGGGGTAAACTATTCTTTTCTTATTATAATAAAAAATATATAGATTTTCTTGATAAATTCCATGATTTTGATATAATTCATTATAATGAACCATATGTTATTTTACAGAAATCTAATAAACCTGTTGTAAGTACGTTTCACTCAAGTAGAATAAATAATTTTATGATTAGATTTTTTAAATATAAAAGAAAAACTAGAAATGAATATGATACAATAGTGAAAGGTATTGGTGGCACTTTTGGTGACATCATGGCTGCAAAAAAATCTGATAGAATTATCTGTCCATGCAACGATCTAAAAATGATGATTCATAAATACTGTTTTATTAATACTGATCTAATTCAAGTGATTCCTAATGGAATAGAAATTAATAAACATAAAAGAAAAGAAATCTTTGAGAACCAAATTTTAGAAAAAAATGACTTATCCAGTGAAGATTACATCTTATACATCGGAAGACTTGATCCTATGAAAGGAATCGAATATCTTATTTCTGCATTTAAAAAAATCAAAAGAAAATATCCAAAGATTAAACTAGCGATCGCTGGAATTGGACCCAGTGAGATCGATCTTAAAGAAGTTGCTAAATCGGTTCAAGATGTAGTATTCCTTGGATTTGTGTCAAATGAAGAAGAGAAACTATCATTGTATAATAATTGCCTAGCGGTAGTGCTGCCATCTTTCTCTGAAGCATTTCCCATGGTTATTCTAGAAGCAATGGCTTCCGGGAAACCAATTATCGCAACAAGCGTAGGTGGGATACCTGATCTAGTAAGAAATTATGAAAACGGCTTTCTCATAAAACCAGGCAGCTCTAAGGATATCGAAAAAAGCATTAACACACTTTTAGAAAATCCTGACTTAAGAGAACATATGGGAAAAAGAAATCGTATACTCGTCGAAAAGAAATATTCACATAAAGAAATAGCAAAATCTACAATAAATTTGTATAGAAAAGTAATGGAAGAATGATCTATTACGCGCGCACAACTTTGATCTACAAGAAGAAATAATATTATCATACAGCTTGCGCGGTAGTTAAAAGGTCTTCTTGATTTTCAGATATAAGATGTTCAAAGAATATTAAGGGGTTATCAAAATATGAAAAAGATATCGTTAATAAGGATATTAATGATCGTAGAGGCAATATTACTTTTAATTTATACATCATCAATTTCTAGAGACTATCAGGATTGCTGGATTCTAGAGGGATTAGAGCTTCCCTATGCTATTTTTATTATTACAAGCATTTTCTACTTCATGATCGAAAGACAATCCAATTGGTTGATTTTACTAACAGTTATTGTGCGTGCTACATTATCTTTAATACCCAATTTAAAATACTTGTGGTTCCAAGGAGTAGAAATTGACCAATATAATCTATACAAACTTGCGCTGGTCACATTTAATGAAGGTAATATAGCACAAGATATGCTATACTCTGGGACTCCTCTCTTTCCATTATCTATGACTATCTTTTCAATAGTTACAGGACTCTCTATATTACAATCTATGAAATATTTTCCTCTTATGCTTTGGGTCACATATCCAATTTGGATTTTTATAATAACAAATAAATTAAATTTAGGTTCTTCTATTACCAAATACGCTTTAATATTATCATTTATAACTATAAAAGGTACGTCATCTTATATTGTTATTGGATCTATGTTTGGAGCTTTATTTGTTCTTCAAACATTAATATTGTTCTATTATCTATTTGATAATAAAAATAGAAACATATGGATTGTCATTACCCTATTTATTACTGTATTAATAGGTGGTCATACTGTATCATCTCTTATTCTTTCAGCTATTTTATCAATGGTGTTTGTTATGCTATCAATATTAAATTATTTTTATAATAAATTTCCTATTAACAAAATAAAACCTTCATTTATAAGCATGGCATCAGTCATTATCATGAGTTTAACTTGGTTTTCAATTGTAACGACTAATTTTTTTAGATATGCTATAATCTTTTTTGAAGGTAGTATTTTAAAAATATTAAATATTCCTTTTCCTTATATGACTCAACCATTCGTACCAAGTAGAATCTGGGAAATTAGTCTCTTTGACAAACTAAGAGTGATATTAGTATATTATGGCGCAGACATATTCCTGCTTTTAGTAATGGCTGTCGTTGCTCTAATTGTGATCAGAGATCGTGAATTAATAAACAATCAGGGTTTGATCTTTCTATTTTTATGTGAGATAGCTTTTGGTTCTTTGCTAATTACTGGTTTGTTCTTAAATCTTGGAGCTAATTGGCTTGGTAGAATTCTAAGATATGCCCTTGTATTTGCGCCAATTTTTACTGGTATACTTATTGCAAAGATAGGGCATGAACGGCATAGAAAGATGATGTATGTTATGGTCATGAGTCTTCTGAGTATTTTTACTACGTTAAGTTTTTACAGATGTCAACCAATAATTCCCGCTGCTATTAGTCTTGGAGAAGATTTACCTGATGATATTCCATTAGTTTACGTAAATCAGGTAAACACTGCATATAGAAGGTACTTGACTTACCATGCTATACAGTATATACCAGGTCAGAATATTATCGCTACGGACAGGATAACAGGGAATTTATACTTTGGGTTGGCAGATCCAGACTTGTATGGGGACCAGGGGTTCATCTATCCATTATTTCAAGTACCTCTACGCTCGTTCGGGCGAGAGATAATTGAACCCGACTATTTCTTGATACCTTTTCCAGGAATAAGTGGCAAATTATTGGAGCAGGCTCAGAACCGCACTAAAAGTTATATCCTCTCTATTATTTACGATTCTCAATACAATGTTGTATATTCAAACGCAGAATCTTACCTACTTCAGAGAACAAGCTGATTGGTGATTCGATGGAAAAAAATAGAGTGATGTTTATCGTCCTAGATGGAGCGGGATTTGATGTTCTTTTTTCATTAGCGCAAAAAAATGTTCTACCCAATATTAAAAAAATTTATGATCGCGGTCTCTTTAACCCGTTAATCAGCACGAAACCTCCCCTTTCCCCAGTGGCTATGCCTTCCCTATTTTCTGGGAAAAATCCTGGAAAACACGGGATGTTTGGTTTTGGTCGTATAGAAAAGGGAGTTTTTAAACCCTTTTTATCGCTGCATCTGCCAGGAAACACTCTGTGGGATATTTTAGGTAATTATGATAAAAAAGTAATACTTTTAAATGTTCCTTGGACATATCCACCATTTCAAGTAAATGGAATTATGGTATCAGGACCTCCTTTGCCTGGAAACAGAGCTAAATCATATCCTCCTGAGTTAATATCGATTCTTGAGTCAAAAATCGGGCGATATTTACCTGATCTCAACATTGAGGGTTATAATTATGGCGGTCTCGATGAAAAACGCTTTATAAAAGAAGCGTACTTCGTCACAAAAAAAAGGGCCGAAGCATTGGTTTATTTAATGGAAAATTATGAGTGGGATCTTTTCTTATCAGTATTTACTACATTCGATCGTATGCAACATGTTTATTTTGGATACTTTTATGAAAAAAGTCCTTTATTTGATGCTGAAAAGAGTACGTATTTGATTGATTATTTTAAAAAAATAGACGATATTATAGGTGATGTTGCTTCTTTACTAGATGAAAATGATTATTTGATAATTGCCTCTGATCATGGATTTGAACACATCTATAAATCTGTGGGAATAAATAATCTACTTGTACAAGGTGGTTTTGCGAAAAAGAGGTCAAATACCCAGTTTTTAACCGTTGAAAATATTGCTAATTTCATTTCTAAAATGGGAATTACTAAAATAAAAAACAGGTTCCCTAAAAAGATTGTTTCAAGTGCCAACAGATTAGTTCCTAAAGATCTGGACTATGCTAGATCAAGAGCTATTGGTGTTCCTGGAGGATATATTTCAATAAATAAAAAGTTGTTAAAAAATATTCAGGAATATGAGAAAGTAAAAAAGGAATTAGTATGCTTCTTTAATTCAGTTAAAGATGATGAAAGTGGGGAAAAGGTTGTTGAAAGAATATATGATCCTCGTGAAATATATCAGGGAGATTATGTGAAATATGCGCCTGATTTATTTATTACCTTTAAAACAGGATATGAACCTAGTCTTTGGAAGAAATCAACCCTTGAACCAGTAAAACGGATTATGAGTGGAACTACAAAGACCGGTTCACATTTTGGGCCTATTGCTCAGCGGGGTATCTTTTTACTTTCAGGAAAAGGGATTAGTGAAAAAGTATCTACCGAGGCTAATATAGTAGATGTCACACCAACAATACTACACATTTTAGGGATTCCCATTCCCAGAGACATTGATGGAAAAGTAGTAGAAGAAGTATTTCAGTTAAAATCAGAATTCTTGCACAAAGCTGTTTTACATGAAGACCATCCTCTAGGAGAAAAAAAAATCAGTGATGGATTATCAAAAAAGGATGAAGAAGAAATATTAAAAAAATTGAAAAAATTAGGATATATTTAAAGGATTTATATATAAAAAATATAATTATGAACTGATTTTATTAATAATAATAATTTTAAAAAGTAATCTTATCTTTCAGCAATCATGCGAGATGAAATCATCTTAAAAGAACGATACCTGTATGGGGGTTCATTGCTATTCCGGTAATAATCTCACCGTCAAGGGTTTTTATTGTTTCTTGGAAATCTACATTGTAAGGGGTTGATGTAGGGTTGACTAGAACTTTGATCTTCGTGAAGTCCCTTGCATAGATATGAGTGCCCTCAATCAAATAATACTCGTTTATCGGAGCACCGAGTTCGATACTGCGTAAAGGCTGAATTACCTGTTGAGTGAAGTCAACATTTGCATGCAAACAAATGTAGGTCTGGTTGGTGTGTATTCCTAGCAGGGTTGAGGCAATAGCGTAGGTAGCCATCTGTTCCGCGGTACTAGTCACCGGAAGTGGATACGGTACTCCTTGACCGTTTTCCAGTTTACATGTAGGTACGAATACTCTTGCAGAATTGCCTTCGAGGAAGTTATCTTGGACCCACACAAGCATATCGAGGCTTTTAAGCCAATCTTGTTCTGTCATCCATGTCCCTTTGTATTGATACCATAATCCCTCAGCCATCAGCCCATCAATTGAAGATCCTGATATGACCTCGCTGTATTCATCAAATCTATTATAGAACACCACGCCTCGGTTAATTCCATTTGCTAGTAAAATATTAGAACCAATAGCGCCTTTAATAGCTGTAAATAATTGAATTACTGCCTGCTTAACTTCCTCATCTGTCCAAAGAGTTCCTGTTCGGGGATTTATAGGAATAGAAGAACAACTACCCCATTGCGTGTTTACATCAATACGAAAACTATTGTCGGCGAAATAACCATCGTAACCATATTGTTCTATTCTTTCATTAATCCAATTAGCAACCCAATCTTGGTAGCCTGGGTTTCCTATATCGATACAGTGAAGTTCTGGCCACTCTCTCTCATAAACATAATTTCCATTTTCATCCTTCAATATCCAGTTATTATCAACTGCTATTTGCCAATCATCTGTTTGACTATTAATAGACATTATATTTTTATATAATAAAGCCTTGAAATCCGGTTCTATCTGTTTTACTTCACTTATTTTAGTTTCGTCCCACCACGAAACTTGAGCCATGTCATATAATGTAGCAATTGTCTCTGCACTCATTTCATTAAAATAATTTGATAACGCATAACTTAGCAACTCAGATGCAACAGACTCTGGGCCTATGTATGCCGTAGAGATTTTGACGCAGTCGCTGTAGGTCTCCACGCTTCCCACGTTGTAAGCCGACGCTCCAACACGCACCACATCGACATTCCCGTATGCGGCCGTGTTCTC